>DASCOS010000005.1 GCA_036012125.1 Vicinamibacterales bacterium
ATCGGCACGACTAGGAGCGTGCCTTGAATTACCTGCGAACCCTGCTGGTTCCAGAGGGTGAGCTGTGGTGAAATATCTTCGTCTTGGTTAATTCGAGAGACGATCTGCTGTGGGCCAAAAATGAGCTTCTGTTTAGGGAACTGGAACACCATGAGTTTGCCGTAGTGTTCTCCGTCGCTCCGTGCGACCATCCACGCTGCAAGATTGTTCTTCCGACGTGGTGTAAACGGCAGCATCTGAATGAATTCGGCGTCCTGCTCGCCCGGCAGTTTCATGATGGTGTAGTACGGCTCCATCTGAGCTGTGCGTCCGTCACTTTCGATCGCCGGCACATCCCACTGGTCTTCCTTGTTGTAAAAGACTGCCGGATTAGTCATATGGTAAGTCGAGAACATTGCTGTTTGCAGCGTGAAGATGTCCTGGGGATAACGGACATGGCTGCGAAGATCGGTCGACATCGTCTCGAGAGGTGTGAATAACTCTGGAAAGATCTTGCTGATTGTTGCCGCGATTGGGTCGTCAGCGTCAGCTAGATAATAGGTAGTAGTACCGTTATACGCATCGATGACGATCTTCACCGAGTTACGGATATAGTTGAGGGTCCGAATTGCCTGAGTCGAATACGGATAGTTATCGGTCACGGTGTAGGCATCGATGATCCAGAACAACCGGCCTTCTGAAATCACCATATACGGATCACGGTCGTACATCAGGAACGGCGCGAGCGCTTCTACGCGATCGCTGATATTCCGGTGGATGAGGATCCGACTATCGGGTGTCAGCTGCCTGCTGATTAGCACGTTGAACGCGCGGAACCGTAAGCTGAATAACATCTTGTGGAATAGCCCGCCGATTGGGACGCCGCCATCACCCACGTATTCGGTATAAACGTTGTCATCACCTTCTGGATAGTGGAATTCTCGTGTGTTGGTATTGACGATCACATAGTCGTTCGCCAGCTCCCCGAAATAGACACTCGGTTCTTCGATCGACAGGTCCACTGCCGAGCTCGGCGGTAAATCCTTAAGGAAGAGCACCGGCAGGCCTTCGGCTGTGACCTGATTCACTGGGCCGAGGGCCAGGCCGTATCCGTGTGTGAACACCAGTCGCTCATTCGGCCACGTGCGGTTGGATAGACTATTTGAGTTTAGTTCCCGACTTGAGAGCATGGTTTGGCGATATTCGCCGTCAATTACATAGCGGTCATTGTCGACCGAAGCAAAATCGTAGTACGAGCGGATGGCCTGAATCTGCCCGAACGTGTCCAGCAACGGTCCGTGATCCCACAGTCTGACGTTGTTGATCGTTTCAGGATTGGCATCAATGTCGCTCCGTGTAAGTGTCGCATCGCCGGAAAGTTCTCGCGCGTCAATCCCCTCGAGCGCAAATGCCTTCCGGGTGGCTGCGACGTTGAACTCGATGTAGGGTGCTTCCCTTTCTTGTTCATTCGGCGTGACAACGATCCGCTGAATAAGGGCACCGTAACCAGTTCCACCTGCTGACACCGCGATATACAAGACAACTGCAAGCGGCACCGGCCACTGTTTCGGTGAGAACGCTTGGTAGGTCGCCAAGCTGGCACCGAGCAGGGCCACTGCAACAAGGAGCTTTAACATCGGTATCCGGGCCTCGACATCGGCGTAGGACGCGCCTTGGATAACACCCGCTGGCGTCAATAATGTTCGAGGCACATCAAGTGAGGCGCCCCATGCTAGTAGTAGCAGAAGCGCGGCGATGAGTAGCGATAGGTGCTGACGCGCCCCCCGACTGATCTTGAGACCAGCTTGTGGCTCAAAACCGACCGCACCTGACAAAATGTATGCCGCCGTGGCGCTGGCGAGACTCAGAACGACAACGCTGACAAGCAGATTCCGAATAAAGTCGAGAAACGGCAGTTGGAACACATAGAAAGCGATGTCCCGGCCGAGCAGTGGGTCCACCTCACCGAAAGGCGTGGCGTGCTGATACTGAAGCCAAACCATCCATTGACTGGATGCAAAAACTCCCATGAACAGCGCGGCGAGCCCGGACACTCCGGCCGCGATCAACTGGAGCCCTTTCCGGTCGATGATTAGCGGTTGCACCTCTGGCCCACCCCCGAGCGTCAGGTAGGGCTTAGTCATGTCCCGTAGCGCATATCTCAGTCCGCCGAGCAGCACGCTAAAGGCTATTGCAAAGACAGCACCACCGAGGATTAACTTTGAGCTCAGTGTGCGAATGAACAGTTGGTCGAAACCGACCTGCTGAAACCAAATCCAATCGGTGTAGAAGCCGGCGAAGAATGGCACTACCAAAAAGAGCAACACCCCTGCGACGACGATCGGCATTCTAGGAATCATGGGCACCTCAGCCCGTACGGGCATTGAATGACTCAGGACATCATATCCCGTCTTTGGCGACTAGCGTAAGGCCTCGGGTCATGGATTGGTCGGAGATTACACCCCAGGGACATCAGAAACACGACAGAACCATCAAGAAATTCGTAGGCATTTCTCACTTGAGTTGCATGAAAAATGAAACGATGATGCGGGATGATAGAGATTGCAGCTAGTTTCCCCATCAGTGTTACAGCTTCACCGTGACAACAGGAAGGGTGGACGATGAGCGACCGCAAGTATAAGCAACGCGGCTACCAAGACGACGAACCATCTCCATCGCGGTCTAAACGTTCTGGTTCCAAGCCGAAGTCCGGGGAGGCTCGCGGCCAACTTCCGGTGAGACCAAAGGCGCCGAACATGCCCGGATTTCACGATGTAATCCGCTGCGCGAAATGCGGAGGTCTACTGGACCAGCCGATTGGTGATGGCGCGACTTGTTCTCGGTGTGGGTCAGCACTGCACACTTGTGCACAATGTGCTTGGTTCGACCCCAGTAGTCGCTTTGAATGTTCACAGCCGGTGACAGCCCGTATTACTCCAAAGGATGGCCTGAACAACTGTACCTACTATGAACCACGAGTGACTGTGGAGCGCCAGACCCATTCCAAGAGGGGTCCATCGAGCGCCAAGCAGGCCTTTGATGATCTATTCAAGTAACGCACGGGATCGTGGAATTACTCTACCAAGCGACAAGCAGCCTGAGATCACGGACGTTGTGGCCAGTTGGTCCAGTGGTGATCGTGTCCCCGAGCTGTTCGAAGAACTGGTGGGAGTCAGCACGACGGAGATAGGTGTTGTGGTGGAGTCCAGTGCTCTCTGCACGGGAGAGCGACCCGCCGTCAGCAACGGCACCTGCAGCTGGGGATGAGCCATCGATTCCATCAGTGCCAGCACTTAGCACCGCTATCGACCGTCCAGCAATCCGCGGTACGCAAGCCAGAACAAACGCCTGATTCCGACCACCGAGACCAAGCGGGTTTGTGACCGGGCAAGAAAACTCACCTCCGTTGACAATGGCCACTGGACTTAGTGGGTGCGCTTGGCGAACGTGGTCGACCGCCGTGAGCAAATGCTCAACAGTGCGCTCAAGTGGCCAGTTATCACGCACTGCAACATCAATCATTACTTGCCACCCGAGGGCCCGCGTTTCATCCGCCAGCGTCTTTACCGCTTCGGTTGAGCCTAACAGGCGGTACCATCGGCTTGTCGAGAATTCTGGCGATCCCGGCTTCGGTGTTTCAGGGACTTGGTTATTTTCGAAGAGTTTCCTCACGGCGATCGGCATCTGATCGAATAACTTCGTGTTTTTCAGAATTGCGTGGCAGTCAGCTACAGTTGATGGGTCTGGCATAGTCGGCCCAGAGGCGATTAGTGAGGGGTCGTTGTCGGGCACGTCGGAAACGTAGAACGTCAGTTGTTGTGCCTGTCCAGCGAGTGCGGTCAGTTGCCCACCTTTGACACGCGATACGTGTTTCCGGATAACGTTGACGTCAGCGATCGCGGGTCCAGCGGTTACCAGTAACTTGTTCAACGCTCTAGTGTCCTCTAAGTTGAGCCCGTCAATCGGCTGTTCGAAGAGCGCGGAGCCTCCTCCTGAAAGCAGATAAATGACTAGGTCCCTAGGGCCTACCTGCTTGAGGCAATTTATCACTGCAGCGCCCGCGTCAAAGCTGCGCGTATTAGGTAGCGGATGCCCTCCGATGTACCACTCACAGCCAGGAATCGGTGTTTCAGGCGCGTTCGTAGTGACGACGATGCCGTCGAACGTTCGCGGAGCTAGGAGTTTCGCGACCGATGCGGTCATCGACGACGCCGCCTTGCCGATCGCGATCACGATAATGCGTTCGACTTGGCGGAGATCGATTGCATCATCGTCCACGGTCAAGAACGGTCCTGTTAGACCGACCCGTCGGTGTAGGACTTCGTGTAGGTCTAGCCTAGCGAGGCTGCGCGCGAATAGACGGCGGAGAACTGCTTTCAACTTTCACCCATGTATATCGTACACATCCCTGTGAGCAGATGCACGAGCAGGGCGCCCTTGGAAACCACGCAAGGTGATGCGGCCGCAGAGTATGATGGACCCAGTGCGTGAGAAATGCCAATGAATGGACATGATCCTGTTTGTGGGATGTCAGTCGACTTAGCGGCCACACCCCACATTGCTGAGTACGCCGGAAGCCGCTATGGGTTCTGCTGCGGCCATTGTCGCGATAAGTTTCTTTCTGACCCAGAACAGTACCTAAAGCCGCTAGGGGAACAGTCGGAAGTGGAGGCCGTTTCCGCGGCGGGTAGCTACATTTGTCCAATGGACCCTGAGGTGTCTGAGGACCGGCCAGGGGCCTGTCCGCGATGCGGCATGGCACTAGAACCCCTAGTTGTTACGGTCGAAGCGCCACCAGACCCTGAGGCTATCAATATTACTCGGCGTTTTTGGTTGGGCGTTGCACTCGGATTGCCGGTGTTGTTACTAGCCATGGGTGAGATGGTGTTCAACCTGAGCGTGTCGGGTGTTACCGGTAGCCGGATGAACAACTGGCTGCAATTGATACTTGCATCACCCGTTGTACTTTGGGCTGGCTGGCCGTTTTACCAGCGAGCATGGATGTCGATTGTGAACGTCAGCCCAAACATGTTCACGCTGATCGCGCTCGGCGTCGGGTCGTCCTACCTCTATAGCCTTGTTGCAACAGTAGTGCCGGAGTGGTTTCCCAATGGATTCCATGGCGAAGCCGGTGTTGAGCCATACTTCGATACAGCGGTGGCGATCACCGTGCTCGTCTTGTTGGGGCAAATGCTTGAGGGGCGGGCACGCAGTCAGACGGGGGCTGCGATTCGTGCACTACTCGGTCTGACACCGAAGACCGCGCGTGTGATCCGCGATGGGAGTGAGAAAGACATTCCACTTTCATCAGTGCGGGTCGGCGATCTATTACGGATTCGTCCGGGTGAGAGGATTCCGGTTGACGGAGTGGTCGTCGATGGGACGAGCGCCGTTGACGAGTCAATGGTTACCGGGGAATCGATTCCAATAGAGAAGTCGGCGAAGGCTTTACTTATCGGTGCCACGATCAACGGCACGGGCGCGCTTACGATGCTCGCGGAACGAGTTGGTAGTGACACGCTTTTAGCACAGATAGTGCGAACAGTGACCGACGCTCAGCGTAGCCGAGCACCGATACAGCGGGTTGCGGACCGCTTGGCTACGTACTTCGTGCCAAGCGTGGTAGGGGTATCAATTGCAGCATTCATCGGCTGGGGACTCTGGGGGCCAGAACCTCGTTTTGCGCTGGCTCTAGTTAGCGCAGTCGCCGTCCTTATCATCGCGTGCCCGTGCGCGCTCGGCTTGGCTACCCCGATGGCGATCATGGTGGGTACCGGGCGCGGCGCGAGCGCAGGTGTTCTTATCAAGAACGCTGAAGCACTCGAGGCGCTGGAACGCGTTGACACATTAGTGGTGGACAAAACCGGCACGCTAACCGAGGGGCGGCCGAAGGTTGTCGACGTTTATGCAATCAACGGTTTTACAGAAATTGAGGTTGTTCGGCTTTCGGCTGCACTGGAACAGGCCAGTGAGCATCCCTTGGCCTCAGCGGTGTTGGCGCGGGCACGTATGGATGGCTTATCGTTACCCACAGCGATTGATTTTCAGGCTGTGCCAGGGTGTGGGGTAACTGGATCAATTAATGGTCAACAAGTCGCCCTTGGAACCCGGGAATTACTAGCCGAACGCGTGATCGACATCGGGTTGCTGTCTGCCCGTGCTGCTGCTGTTCGGCGTAATGGTCAAACGGTCATGTTCCTAGCGGTCAATGGTCATGCTGTAGGCCTTCTTAGTGTTACCGACCCAGTGAAATCGTCGACTCCGGAAGCCCTTGAACTGTTACGCCAAGATGGCCTTCGGTTGGTCATGGTTACTGGCGACAATGCACTAACCGCGCAGGCAGTTGCTGCTACTTTGGGCATCAAGGAGTTCAGGGCCGGTGTTCTCCCAGATGCGAAACGGCAAATCATCGCCGAACTGCAATCAGATGGTCACACGGTTGCAATGGCCGGCGACGGCATTAACGACGCTCCGGCACTTGCCGAGGCTACGGTTGGGATTGCGATGGGCACTGGTACTGATGTGGCCATGGAATCGGCTGGGATCACACTTGTAAAAGGTGACCTCCGAGCGATTGCACGTGCGCGGCGACTCAGCCGAGGGACCCTCCGTAACATTCGCCAGAACCTGTTTCTGGCCTTTGTTTACAACGCCGTGGGTGTGCCCGTGGCCGCCGGTATTCTGTATCCGTTCACGGGACTACTCATCAGTCCTATTTGGGCCGGTGCGGCTATGACACTTAGTTCGCTCTCAGTGATTGCCAACTCACTACGCTTACGCTGGCTGGAACTCTGATTCCCGAACGCCGTGGGAGAGTAGCTGGTCTGATGAAGCCAGAAATCGGGCAACCACAGAAAACGGTCACGCCATACCAGTCGGCGCTGGCTGCGCGATTCGAACAGTTGCAAGAGTTACTACGCGATTTTCCTGGGATTCGTGAAAAGCCGCAGCGCCGCGGACTTACCTACAGATACAACGATCGCATAGCTTTCGTTCTTACTCGGAAGCCGCGCATCATCTTACTCGAGATGAAGCTGCCTGAATTTGTGGCGGATGAGGTCCTTCGTCTGTCTTATGTCAGACCGCACAAATCCACCCGTCTTGCCCGCACAGGTTGGGTCGCCGTGGCCGTTCGCGCAGAAACGCCGCTAGATCGGGTCGGCGAGTTGGTGCTGCGAAGCTACGATTTTCGCATTGAGTTGGGCATTCCGAGCTAGCGTGGAGCCACGAGTAAACGCCAAAGCTTTGTTGTAAAGGCCTCAATGCTTCTTCGCGCGTTGCGCCACGCAACTGGCAACTATAGACAGTGGAATGTGTGCCGCAACTTTTCTGTCTCGGACTGCTAGGTTCTAGTTTGCGCCCTGAAACGCCATTTCCTCTTGGAACCAGGCTTGGAATTCAGTTTGGGTCTGAATCTTGACGAATCCACGCATCCGGTAGTGCCCTAGCCCGCACAACTCGGAGCAGTTGATTTCGAAGTCACCGGTCATGGTCGGTTCGAACCAGACGGGGATCTCTTGGCCAGGGATTGCGTCCTGTTTTACCCGCATGGACGAAATTCCGAAACTGTGGATGACGTCCTGCGTGGAGAGGTGTACGAGTGCAGGGGTATCGACCGGCAGGTTGAGCTGGTTAATCGTTACGAGATCATCCACCGCCGATGGGTCACTACGGTCCAACCCAATGGCGTTGGTCGGCGTAATCAGGTCGATCGCGCTACGGCCGAACAGACCGTCAGGTCCCGGGTAATGGATATGCCACTCGTATTGCTTGGCCACCACACGCACGACGGTCGACTCCCCCCCTGGCGGGAATTCGTTCACGCGGTTCGCCCAGGCCGGGATCGCGAAACCGATGAGCGTCACCGCTTCAAGGACTGCGACCGCGATTACAACATAAGCCGCTGTGTGGCTCTTCACGCCTACGTAGTCGCCCTTCGGATTCCGGGACTGCCGAAAACGAACCAGGGTGTAGAGAAAGAAAGCACTCCACCCAACGAAGATGGTGCCCATAAGCCAGTGCAGTTCCTCGATAAGCCGATCGATCTCACCAGCGTGCGCCGACGCTTGCACCGGCAACCCCAGTAGCTCTCCCATCAACCCCAGTAGCTCTCCCATCTAATAACTCCCTTCCGAGCGGACTGATCGCGGCGCCAGGATGTCGCGGCCCACACTCGTGCGTGACAGTTTAAACAAGCGCACGAAGAACATCACGAATCCTGTCGCTACGCAGGCAAGAATCCCGAGCATGAAGAGAATCGCCATGCTCATTCCCTGCGTCATGGGGGAATCAACGGCGCCGAAACACACCGCGCAAGCCCAAGCCGACGAATTGTCAGCTACCAAGAGCACCGCGGCGAACACAGTCAGTACGTGACAGGCGCGCGTGCGCATCGCCGAGCGTTTTACCTTTTGCATCATCACGTCCGTCACTCGATGCCGGTTCGCCGCGTCTTGCGGACGAAGCCGACGGCGTAGATGCTCAAGACCGCCGCGACAAGACACGAGACCACTCCTGTCGTCAAGTGCCCGCCCGACCCCAGCGGCGACCGGAACATCACAATGCCCCAGCCGCCCATGAAGAGTGCCAGCACAATCGAGGCGACGATGAACAGAATGTGAACAGCTCTCAGGGACATCAACACCCCCTATCGGGCGATGCCGTCTAGCATCGTCAGCAACGGCAGGAACATCAGCGCGACGAAGAAGACTGCCGTCAACATCAACGTCCAGTAGATCGGCGACTTCTCAGACACCAGGTGCATGAAGCAACTCGCCACCAGCGACCCCTTAACCGTGGCGATGACGAGTGCTAGAGCAAACGCCAGCGGAATTGCCAAGGAGAGGGAGGCGACGCTGACCGTGATGACCGTCAGGACCATTAAGGCGACGAATACCATGATGTAGACCGTGACGTGCTTCTTGATGTCTTCAGCGGAATCCATGCTCATTCGTTTCCTCTTCGTCAGCGTCCAGGCGTCAGGCGCAACCCAACCAGTCCATTACAGCAGGTAGAGCACCGGAAACAGGAAGATCCACACCAGGTCAACGAAATGCCAGTAGAGTCCGGCCGCCTCAATCCGGTTCGTGAAGCGCTCCGGTGCCGTGTGCCACATCTTAACGCCTGGCAGCAGGAAATAGCTATTGACGACAACTCCACCCACGATGTGCAGACCGTGCAGGCCGGTGATTAAGAAATAGATGCCCAAGAAGGTGCTTTCAGACGGATACAACTGATGCGAGAACTTGTCGGCGTATTCGAACACCTTAACGATTAGGAAGATGAGCGCGAGAGCAACGGTGGCGCCCATGTATAGCCTGTATTTAAACAGGTCCCGCAACTTAAGCGACGCCCACGCCATGACCATCGTCATCGACGAACTGATCAGCACAACAGTGTTGAAGGTCGCGAGCGGGACGCTCAGGATCTCCGCCCCTTGAGGCCACGTTCCAGGTTCCGCACCGACTCGCAGGAGGACGTAGGACGAGAAGAGGCCGCCGAAGAGCATGACCTCAGACGCCAAGAACAGCCAGATACCAAGCTTAACGTTATTCAGCCCGGTATCGGCCCGGGTGTCGACGGTATACGGAATCTCCATCGCGATGTCTACTCCCCTGGCTGCGAGCGTTGGCCCTGCGGCGTGAAGTCGGTTACTGCGCCGGGCACACTGTACTCGTACGGCCCGCGGTGCACTTCGGGCGGTGAAAGGAAATTGCCGTGTGGCGGCGGTGTTGGGGTCTGCCACTCAAGGGTGGTCGCCTTCCACGGGTTGTCGTTCGTCTTCTCCCCGTTCCGAATGCTTCTGAAGAAGTTAATGATGAAGAAGACCTGGAAAAGCGCGAGTCCCCAGGCGGAGAATGACATCAGATTGTTCCAATGCAAGACATCTTGCACGTGCTGATACCCAATGCCGCCGTCGTACATTCGTCGATTCATCCCTGCCAATCCCTGGATGAGCATCGGCCAAAAGATGCCATTCATGAAGATGAGTGAGCCCCAGAAGTGGATTTTCCCGAGCAGGTCGTTCATTTTTCGGCCGGTGACCTTTGGGTACCAGTGATAGATGCCCGCAAACAACGCGAAGATGGTGCCGGGTGCCACGACGTAGTGGAAGTGTCCGACGACATAGAGGGTGTCGTGCAGATGGATGTCTGACGCGGCGAGGCCCAGCGGTAGCCCGGTCAGCCCCCCGATGCCGAACATCGGCAAAAACGCCAGCGCAAATAGCATCGGCGTTGTGAACCGGATCGAGCCTCCATACAGTGAAACGGCCAGTGCCGATAAAATGACCACCGACGGAATGGAGATGATCATCGTCGTTGTCTGGAAGAACGTACTGATGGACGTGCCCATGCCGGTGAGCCACATGTGGTGTGCCCAGACGATAAACGACATGAAGCCGAGGAAGATCATCGAATAGACCATCGCCCGGTAGCCCCAAAGCGGCTTCCGCGTGTTGTTGGCGAGGATTTCGGCCACGGTGCCCATCGCCGGAAGAATCAGGACATACACCTCCGGGTGCCCCAGGAACCAGAAAAGGTGCTGCCACAACAAGGCGCTACCGCCGCCACTAACCTCGAGAACCTGACCGCTCACCACCAGCCCGCTCGACAGGAAGAAGCTTGTACCGGCGAGCCGGTCCATGAGTTGTAGGAATGCGGCTGCTTCGAGTGGCGGGAAAGCGAGCAACAGCAGAAAGGCTGTCACGAGCTGGGCCCATACAAAGATTGGCAGCCGCATCCACGTGAGGCCGGGCGCGCGTAGCTGCACGATTGTGACGATGAAGTTGATCGCGCCAAGCAGTGACGAGGTGATCAGGCATGCCATTCCGAACAACCACCACGTCTGGCCTTGGGTCGCGATCACAGCCAACGGGACATAAGCCGTCCAGCCTGAGTTGGCAGCGCCCCCAGGCACGAAGAAGCTCACCAACATCACCACGCCACCGAGGAAGTACACCCAGTAGCTCGCCATGTTCAGGCGAGGAAACGCCATGTCGGGCGCGCCAATTTGGAGCGGCACTACGTAATTTCCGAACCCGCCGACTGCCAGCGGCACGACGCCAAGAAAGACCATAATCGTGCCGTGCATCGCACCCAGTTGGTTGTAGAACTCAGGCAGCATGATGCCGCCCGGCGCGTTGGCGTCACCAAACCAACCGCCAATGTAGGGGATGGGCTGGCCGGGGAAGGCGAGTTGCCAGCGCATAATTATCATCAGCGTGAAGCCGAGACTCATAAACAGAAGCGCGGTGAAGGCGTATTGGATGCCGATCACCTTATGGTCCTGGGAGAAGAAGTATTTCTGCCAGAAACCTAGTTCGTGCTCATGTTCCGTGTGCGCGTGCCCGGCTGTCGTCACGTTGTCCAACGTCGTGCTTCCTTTCTGTGTCGTGCGGCGTCCTGGGTCGTGATCGCGAGTAGAGGCTGGTTGTTAGCCGGCCGATTCGGCCCGCAGGCCATCAAGCACGGAATTCTATATGGAGGCGAGGGGGGGGCGCAAGGACAGAAATGGTCGGGTCTACGAATAGTCAGTAGAAACGATACCTACTTGCCCGTGCCTAGGTGGAGGGCCCGGGAAGCGATGCGTGTAATTAGTCTGGTTAAAAGGATCATTGCGGCCAGTCCTAGCACCAGGACTAAGTAGTAATAAGTCGTTCCTTCGGCCGGGCCGTCGCCAGCTAGCATGGCCACGTCGCCAGCAAGTTTCCCGTAGTAGGTATAAAGGAGGGTGCCAGGGAGCATACCCACGGACGCCAGAACGTAGTCCCGGAAACGGACGCGGGTCAGACCTAGGGCGTAGTTGAGCAGGTTGAAGGGGAATATTAGGGACAGCCGGAGTAAGAGAACAATCTTGAAACCCTCGTCTCCCACGATGCTGTCTAACTCGACGCAACGAGGATAGCGTGCTAACCGTCGTTCGATTGCCGCCCTAGCGACGTGCCGGGAAAACAGAAAAGCGCTAGCTGAACCAATTGTGGCGCCGACCAATACGAGCACCGTGCCATTGACGAGACCAAAGATGGCACCCGCTGCGAGGGTCAATAGCGAGCCGGGGATAAAAGCGACCGTTGCGATGGCATACGCGACGACGAATACAATCGGCCCCCATACACCCCCACTTTCGACCCAAGCCACAAAAGCCGGAAAATATCCGCCGAATTGCCAACCTAGAGCAACGACTAACCCTAAGATAGCCGTGCTGGCCAGAAGGTGCTGTCGGGAGTGGTTCTCCGTCATGAGTGTCACCGGCCTCTTCTTGGCCCACCTACTACGTAGGATAACGCCCTGCAAAGTAATATAAATTTTCCCAGTTTTCCGACTGTGTGTAAGGGGCAGTGACCACGATGAGGCAAGGGTATACTGCTTCCTGCCGTTCGCACCGGAATATGCAACTTAGGCTTTTGCAGTGGGTGCGAAACAGTTGTTTTTGTGTTCCAGTACTGAATTAATGCGCGCATCTGGTGACACTGGCTGAATACGGTGCGTGACCGGAGTAGGGTCCTATGAGCAACTTTCCCTCCCCAACCCACACGGATGGGTTACTGACTGCGGCTAACTCAGCACGACCAATGACGCGCACTTACATGGCGGTGTTAGTCGTCGAGGCGTTGGTCTTACTGGCCTTGTGGGGTTTCAGCTGGTATTTCGCGAGCTGATCGCGGTTCATCGACAAACCCATGCATTTAGTCGACTGGTTCATCGTTGCGGCATACCTAATCTGGGTGGTCTACGACGGCCTGAAGCGGACTAAAACCTCCTCAGCGGTTGAGGGCTACTTTCTAGCTAACCGCTCCCTACCGTGGTGGGCTGTGGGCCTCACCGTCATGGCAACCCAAATGAGCGCGATCACACTCGTCGGGACGACGGGTCAAGGCTACGCCGACGGCATGCGCTTCGTGCAGTTCTACTTCGGCCTACCGGTAGCGATGATCATCTTGTCACTCACGCTCGTGCCGTTTTTCTATCGAGCCAAAGTTTATACGGCCTACGAGTACCTCGAACGTCGCTTCGACGTGCGTACTAGGACGCTCGCGAGCTTACTTTTCCTAATGTCGCGGGGGCTGCAGGCTGGTGTAATTATCGCGGCGCCGGCAGTGATCCTATCGATTGTGCTGGGGTTCAACCTCACCTTGACGATTATTGCAATCGGGTTGCCGACGACACTTTATACGATGTTTGGTGGCGTGCAAGCGGTCACTTGGACCGACGTGAAACAGATGGTCGTTATTGTGGCGGGCTTGGCGGCGGTGGTGTTCGCACTCGTTTTGGGACTACCAGAAGATGTTGGCCTCGGCGAGGCCCTACACATTGCGGGTGCGACGGGTCGACTTACTACAATCGATTTTCAGTTCGACCTGAACGAGACCTATACGTTCTGGTCAGGATTGATCGGCGGGCTTTTCTTAATGCTTGGCTACTTCGGATGTGATCAGAGTCAGGTGCAACGCTATTTGACCGCCGAGTCAGTCAACGCAGGACGACGCTCGCTCCTGATGAGCGCCTTCGTGAAGATCCCGCTCCAAGCGCTGATCCTGCTAACCGGCGTACTCGTGTTTACGTTCTATCTGTTCCAAGCTCCACCAATGCTTTTTAATCCGGTACACGAAGCGGAGATGCAAGCAAGTTCACGAGCGGCGGAGTGGACGGCGCTCGACACGGAGTTTCAGAACGTGCTCGATGTGCGGAGGGCTGCGGTCCGTGATGCGGTAACGGCCCGCCGGACGGGTAACCCCGCTGCGACGAGAGTGGCCCAGGCTGCCTTTGTTGAACATCAGCGGAGCTTGACTACGATTCGTGGGCGGGCCGTATCACTGGTGAAGGAAGTCACAGACGATGCTTCCTACAATGACGTGAACTATGTTTTCCCAACCTTTGTGACGACCGAATTACCGATCGGCCTGGTTGGGTTGATCGTCGCCGCTATCTTTGCTGCAGCCATGTCAAGCATTGCTGCCGAGCTAAATTCACTATCGACCGCGACCGTAATCGATATGTATCGTCGTCACATTCGCACCGACGCGTCTGACCAGCACTACCTCCGCGTATCGAAAACAGTCACTGGCTTCTGGGGACTTTTTGCTTCCCTCGTGGCGGTGTATGCCGCAAACCTTGGGTCACTTATCGAGGTGGTAAATCGATTCGGGTCCTTCTTTTATGGCTCGTTACTGGGCGTGTTCATCCTTGCCGTGGGCACGCGGCGGGCGACATCGCTCGGAGCGGTTTGGGGGTTGGTTGGTGGAATGGTCACGGTAACCTACGTTGCAGTGACCAGCAGTATCTCGTTTCTGTGGCTAAATGTTGTTGGAGCCACCGCGGTCTTTGTAGTCGGCATGGCTATTAGCACCCTCTTCCCAGCTCATGAGCGCACAGTGGCCTAGGTCATCCATTTTGCTCCCAGAGAAGTCCTTGCAGAACCCAAAAGGATCAGTCCCGTCCTGGCTTTGGCTGACCACGCCTTCCCTTCAATGAGACCAAAGACTTTCTGATTCAGGAGCCCTAAAGTCCTGCTTGAGAAGGGTTGGCAAGAGCATGACCCCGTGGTATAAATCTATATACGACTAAAATGGTCGGGCTTTTTTATTGAGCGGTTTGTGCGAGATATGGCCGACCAGTGGCCTATCTTGTGACGATTTTCTTGAGCGGCAGTAGACCAGATGAGCACAGCGACGAAGGCGATTGAACAACTCACGAGCCAGGACTACAAATACGGCTTCGTGACTGACGTTGAGGCCGACACTATTCCAAAGGGACTCAGCGAGGACGTCGTTCGGCTAATTTCGGCTAAGAAAGAAGAGCCCGAATGGCTTCTCGAGTGGCGGCTCAAGGCCTATCGTCTCTGGACAACGATGGTTGAACCATTTTGGCCAAACGTCCATTACGACCCAATCGACTACCAGGCGATTAGCTACTATTCGGCCCCAAAAAAGAAGCCATCGCTCAAGAGCATGGACGAGGTGGATCCGGAAATCCGAAGCACGTTCGAAAAACTTGGGATTCCGCTTGAGGAACAGAAATTATTGTCTGGTGTTGCTGTGGATGCAGTTTTTGACAGCGTTTCTGTTGCCACGACATTTCGTGAGAAATTGGGCGAGCTCGGTGTCATCTTTTGCTCGTTTTCTGAGGCGGTTCGCGATCATCCCGAGTTGGTGCGTAAGTACCTGGGTACAGTCGTGCCGCACTCCGACAACTTTTTTTCGGCACTGAACTCGGCGGTGTTTAGCGACGGCTCCTTTGCCTACATTCCAAAGGGGGTCAAGTGTCCAATGGAACTGTCGACCTACTTCCGGATCAACGCCGCATCGACAGGACAGTTTGAACGAACGCTGATTGTTGCTGATGAAGGTGCTTCGGTAAGTTACCTTGAGGGGTGCACAGCACCGATGCGTGACGAAAACCAGTTACACGCTGCTGTTGTGGAGCTTGTGGCGCTCGACGACGCCGCGATCAAGTACTCAACGGTCCAAAACTGGTATCCGGGTGATAAGGATGGAAAGGGCGGGATTTACAACTTCGTCACTAAACGTGGGACAGCGGCCGGGCATAATTCGAAGATTACATGGACGCAGGTGGAGACCGGTTCGGCCATCACCTGGAAGTACCCCGGCTGTATCCTCCAGGGCGACAATTCGGTCGGTGAATTCTATTCGGTTGCCGTTACGACCAATCGGCAGCAGGCTGATACCGGTACAAAAATGGTGCACCTTGGTCGCAACACCCGGAGCACGATCATCTCGAAAGGCATTTCCGCGGGGCACGGCCAGAACACTTACCGAGGGCTTGTCCGGATTGGCAAAGGTGCTACCGACGCGCGAAACTATTCGCAATGTGACTCGCTATTGATCGGTGACCGCTGCGGTGCGCACACGTTTCCGTATTTTGAAGTGCGCAACACTTCATCGCAGGTCGAGCACGAGGCATCCACGTCAAAAATCGGGGAAGACCAGATTTTCTACTGCCGACAACGAGGGCTGTCGACGGAGGACGCGGTGAATATGATCGTTAGTGGGTTCTGTAAGGATGTCTTTAGAAAGCTTCCCATGGAGTTTGCAGTGGAAGCGCAGAAGCTGCTTGGGGTGAGTCTGGAGGGTAGCGTCGGCTAGGTCGCCGAAGTGGCCCGTTGGTGCTCCGAAGCGGACTTCGGATGGTCAAGTCCTTTCCCGCTAAGAGAACCCATTCTTTTATCCGGACATATCATTTCTACAGAGTCATAGAGGCAACGCGATGTTGGAGATTACGGGACTACACGCCAGTGTAGGTGGTAAGGAGATCTTGCGAGGTATTGACTTGTCGGTGAATGCGGGAGAGGTGCACGCGATCATGGGGCCCAACGGCTCTGGCAAGAGCACGCTGGCGGGGATTTTAGCAGGACGAACTGAGTACGACGTGACGAGTGGGACAGCGCGGTACCAAAACGAGAATCTGCTAGACATGGAACCCGAGGAACGTGCACGCGCTGGGGTCTTTCTGGCTTTCCAGTACCCGGTTGAGATTGCCGGTGTCAATAATGCTTATCTTCTCAAGGCAGCGCTTAACGAAGTGCGAAAGCATCGTGGAGAATCCGAACTCGACGCAATAGAGTTCATGACCTTAGTGAAAAAGCAGCTTGCTGTGCTTGAGATGAGCCCGGAGCTCCTCAACCGACCCGTGAACGATGGGTTTTCGGGGGGCGAGAAAAAGCGCAACGAAATTTTCCAAATGGCGGTGCTCGAGCCGAAGCTCGCCATTCTTGATGAAACCGACTCGGGACTCGACATTGATGCGTTGAAGATCGTAGCGAACGGCGTAAATGCGCTGCGAAGCTCGGATCGCTCGACGGTCGTCGTCACCCACTACCAGCGCATGCTTAATTACATAGTTCCTGATTTTGTGCACGTGCTCTCGGGAGGCCGGATTGTGAAATCGGGAGGTAAGGCGCTTGCGCTGGAGCTTGAGGAGAAGGGCTATGGGTGGATCGACTCTGCTGCCGAGGAGGTCAGGGCGTGAGCGCTACGTCCACCATGGAAGTCTCCGCGGTGTACGAGGGCTACCAAGCGGACTTCGACCGCCTACAGGATGGCGGGGACAAGGAGGGTGTCTCGGCCCCTCTGAAGTCGCTTCGGCAAAAGGCTATGGAGCACTTTGGTCGTCTTGGATTTCCAACGACGCGTATGGAGGACTGGAGGTTTACCAGTGTTGCGCCGATCGCCAATCGCCCCTACGCATTAGGAGCCCTCGCTGAAGTTACCGCTGACCAGATCATACGCTTTCTGATTCCGGAGTTGTCGGGGGCTCTGCTGGTATTTATCAACGGCCGGCTTTCAGTGTCACTCTCGGAAACCGGCGCACTTCCACCTGGCGTGGCAGTTCAATGTCTCGGTGACGCATTGGCGACTGGATTGGATGCAGAGGAGCCATGCCTGGTCAGCTTGGGGACGGACGGCGGGCAGCCGTTTTTCGCGCTCAACACAGCGTTTCTGCAGGATGGTGCAGTCATTAGAATAGACGACGGCGTCGTTCTGCGCGACCCCGTACACGTAATATTTATTTCAACTGCATCCGGAGAAGCGGTGGTAACACATCCACGAGTGCTCTTGCTCGTGGGTGAGAACAGTCAGGTTAGTGTTATTGAGAGCTACGCGGGTCTACGCGATGCGGGATATTTCACCAACGCCGTAACCCAGATTGATGCTGGCGCTGGCAGCGTCGTTCATCACTGCAAGATACTGCGCGAAAGTCTCCAGTCCTATCATGTGGCTGGCATGCAGGCGCGCCTTGCGCGGAATGCAATGGTGACATCGAATTCGATCACGCTAGGTGGGGCGTTGGTGCGGAACGATATTGGTGTCGTGCTGGATGGCGAGGGTGCGGAGTGCACGTTGAACGGTCTCTACCTAGCCGGAGGGAAACAGCACATCGACAACCACACCACGATTGATCACGCTTCACCGCACTGTGCCAGTCACGAGCTCTACAAAGGGATTCTGGATGGTGACGGTAGGGCGGTCTTCAATGGAAAGATTATCGTTCGGCTGGATGCCCAAAAGACTGACGCGAAGCAGTCGAACAAGGCGCTGCTCCTCTCAGAGCGGGCGCAAGTGAATACTAAGCCGCAACTCGAAATTTTTGCAGATGACGTGAAATGTGCCCACGGGGCGACGGTCGGTCAATTGGATGAAGACGCACTGTTCTACCTAAGAGCACGTGGTCTGGGACGTGAGGAGGCTCGGCGAATCCTGATTCAGGCTTTTGCCACCGACGTCCTGAACCGAGTCCGTCACAAACCAATTCAAATGGAACTTGGCCGAATCTTGCTTGACCGGTTGCCCACCATTGCTACTGGGGAGACGGCGTGAGTCAAGCCTCGGCATCGACCGCTTCCCCACCGAGTTTCGATGCGGGCCGCGTCCGCCAGGATTTTCCAATTTTGGATCGGGAAGTTCGAGGTCGTCGTCTTGTTTACCTTGATAATGCAGCAACTACTCAGAAACCCAAGGTCGTTCTCGATGTGCTCACGCGGTATTACACAGAGCACAACGCGAACATACATCGAGGGGTTCATTACCTCAGTGAGGCGGCGACCCAGGCACACGAGGCGGCACGTCTCACGGCTCAGCGGTTCCTGAACGCACGCCAAGCTCGAGAGATGATCTTTACACGGAATGCTACCGAAGGAATCAACCTCGTTGCGCAGAGTTTTGGCCGCCGGCATATTGGGAAGGGCGATGAGGTCGTCGTCACTGGCATGGAGCATCACTCGAACATTGTTCCGTGGCAGCTGCTCTGCGAGCAAACTGGCGCACTTCTTCGCGTGGTGCCGATCGCCAACGACGGTGAACTCATTTGGGAGGAGTTCGAACGCTTGGTTGGATCACGTACAAAGTTGGTGGCAGCGGTACACCTGTCTAATTCATTAGGTACGATCAATCCTGTTTCCCGTATTGTGGAACTCGCTCACCAGCACGGTGCGGCGGTGTTACTCGACGGTGCTCAGGCGGCCTATCACTTTCCTGTGGATGTACAGGCTCTGGATTGTGATTTCTATGTGGCAACCGGGCATAAGCTCTACGGTCCGACGGGTATTGGGTTACTTTACGGCAAAGCGGAACATCTCGAGGAGATGCCACCCTATCAGGGGGGTGGCGATATGGTCAGTTCGGTGACGTTTGAGAAGACAACCTACAACGAAATCCCCTACAAGTTTGAAGCGGGAACTCCCCATATCGCTGGTGCTATAGGACTCGGTGCGGCCATCGAGTATTTGACCGGGCTTGGGTTCGATCAAGTAGTACTCCATGAACGCGAACTTTTGGCGTACGCGACGGACGCGCTCCAGCAGATTCCCGGTCTCAAGCTGATCGGAACCGCTTCGGAGAAGGCCAGCATTTTGTCCTTCGTAATGGAAGGTATACATCCACATGATATTGGCACGATTATTGATCGAGAGGGTGTGGCTATCCGGACAGGCCACCATTGTACTCAGCCGGTCATGGACCGGTTTGGCGTTCCAGCGACAGCTCGAGCCTCACTGGCGATGTACAACACGCGCAATGATATCGACGCGTTGGTCGTAGCGCTCGAACAGGTGCGCCGGGTGTTTGCGTAATGTTTGATCTTCGCGATCTCTATCAGGAGGTCATACTTGACCATAACAAGCGACCGAAAAACTTCGGGCAACTCAAGGAACCTGAGCGTAGCGCAGAGGGCTATAATCCGTTGTGCGGCGATAAGCTCACCTTACATCTCGGTCTGAAGGGCGATGTGATCTGCGAGATTGCCTTTACCGGCAGCGGTTGCGCCATCTCAAAAGCGTCTGCGTCCCTGATGACTGAGAGTGTTAAGGGTAAGACACTCGCTGAAGTTCGGACACTGTCTGCACGGTTTCAAGAAATGGTGACGGCCGACGCAGAGATGGAGCCCGACACCGACGCGCTGGGGAAACTCTCGGTATTTGCAGGAGTGCGAGCCTACCCGGCCCGCGTCAAGTGCGCGGTGCTGGCGTGGCACACCTTGCGAGCGGCGATCGAGGCAGACCACAAGGTCGCCACGACGGAGTAACAATGGATATTCTAGAGTCGGATGACGACCGCCAGCCTTCTCAGTTGATAGATAAGTCCAATGAAGACAGTAAGATACATGGAGACTCACCAATGGACGCTTCAGCGCCATCGGCGATGAACACTCCACCGGTCGAGGCACCAGTCCCCGCTCAGGCTACGAAGAAAGTCGTGGGTGACCCGTTGGCGACACTCAAGTTCAAGCCGAAGATCATTGAAGCGTTATCAACTGTGTTCGACCCCGAGATCCCGGTGAATATTTATGAGCTAGGGTTGATCTATGACGTCGTGGTGGACGCGGATCATAACGTGCGGGTCACAATGACCTTGACTGCCCCAAATTGCCCAGCCGCGCAGATTTTGCCTGGTGAGGTGAAAACAAGAACCGCAAGCGTCGAGGGTGTAACCGACGCAAGCGTTGAGGTTGTGTGGGAGCCCGCTTGGACACCGGAGCGGATGTCGGACGCGGCCAAGTTACAGCTCGGCATGCTCTGAGACCGTCAGTCTTCGACTCACACGACAATCCAGGTCCAGACTTTCGATTCTGGTCTTTTCCTCCCGTCCGGTTCGCTGGTGTGCTCAGCAGACGGAATCCGCCTCCGGTGATAGGCTTTGAGAGATAGGACCACATCCTGTGGCTGACGGACAACGAACTCCCCAACCGTTAGATGCGCCAGTAAAGATCGTCAACTTGGTCTTCGTAGGTCTAAGTGGCGTGTTAGTGCTGGTGTGTCTACTGCTGTTCGGGCAGACCGTCGATTTCGGGTTTGTCCGGGCTGACGATGCGGACCTCATTGCTGGCAATCAGGCATTCCTGTCAGAACTGTCCAACGCACCCCGTGTCTTTCTACGGAGTTACTTTGAGGTTGACGGTGAACTAAGCAGTCTCGAGACTTACTATCGGCCGTTGGTAGTGCTGTCGTTTATGGTCGACGCACAGTTCAATGGTGGAGGCCAGGCGGCCTATCACACCACTAACCTAATCTTGCACGCGATTGTTGTTGTACTTCTCTTTGGGTTAGCCCTGCGTCTCGGCGCGGGTCGTTACGCGGCCTTTGGGGCGGCACTCCTGTTCGCTGTGCATCCACTCACGGTGCAGACAGTCAGCTGGATCGTCGGGCGCAACGATTCTTTACTCGCCATCTTTGCCTTGCTGTCCTTGATAGGGCTGGATGCAGCTGTGCGGGATAGGCGGGCATGGGGATTTTGGCTTCATCTTGTGACGTTCGGGCTTGCCCTTTTCACCAAGGAAACCGGCATAGTACTGCTGCCGGCGTATGGGTTGGTCGTTTGGCTTTGGTATGACCGATTGGACTTTTACCGAAAGGTCCGATGGCTGCCGTGGAGCTATTTTGGAGCAGCTACTGTGTGGATAGCCGTCCGACACCTTGCGCTGGCCGGTGGCGAAGTCTCTGCGACACCGGGTGAATCGTTGATGACCGTCGCGCGCAATCTTCCCCAGCTGCTTGTGTATTTTGGCAAGGCCGTTTTTCCGGTGGGCCTCCATGTGATGCCATCTGTCGAACCGCGCGCCCTTGGGCTTGGTGTGCTAGCGGTGGGCGTTCTCAGCGTGACTTTGCGTTGGCTACCGACACGCCGGATGGCGGTCGTACTCTCTTGGTTTGTGCTGTTTTTATTGCCACCGTTAGTGGTCCCCAACCTGCCGGCGTATGAGCATAGGACCTATGTGCCGCTATTGGGACTGGCGATCGGATTGTCCCAATTGACCTCCCTGGCGGGTAATCAATGGCGGTGGACCGGACCCCGGTATGTCCTTGTGGTCCTGACCATTGTCTTCGGCGTACTTACTTTGCGGCACGTGCCCACCTTCCGCGATCCACTGACCTACTGGGTCAGCGCGACCCGTGACACGGCCTATGCGCCCATCGCGCACGTGAACGTCGGGCGGATTCTTGAGGAACTTGACCAACCGGGTCAGGCGACCGCGGAGTATCGGAGGGCCTTGGCGATTGACCCATTGACACCCAAGGCAAACAATAATCTCGGCGTCACGCTGATGACGCAGGGACGCAGGGAACTCGCTCTTCCATACTTTGAGCGTGAGCTTGAGGTCAACCCAACAAATGCTGAAGCGCACTTCAACATTGGATTGTTCCACGCGGTATCGGGCCGGCCAGCAGACGGCGTGCCGCACTGGGAAGCGGCGCTTTACCACAATCCGTACTTCGTGCCGGCCTACGAGCAACTCATCGATTACTACGGTCAGAGTGGCGATCCCGCCAAACGCGATGAATATCAAGAGCAGCTAGACGTGCTGCTGCGACGTGTGGCCGCCCGATAGGACTATCTGAAGAGGGTGACGTCCCTCATGCCTCCTTCTCAACCGGATTATCCAATCGACCAATCTTCTCGATCTCGATCGTGACGCGGTCGCCTGCTTGGAGAAAGCGTTTCGGCCGGCGGGTAAATCCAACTCCATGCGGCGTGCCGGTGAGGATGACGGTACCAGGGAGCAATGTGGTGTCCTCACTGACGAAGCTCACCAGGCTAGGGACATCGAAAATCATGTCGTCGGTGTTCCAGTCCTGAAGGACTTCATCGTTGACCGTTGTCCGTAGCCTCAGACTGTTCGGATTAGCAATTTCATCCTTCGTGACAATCGCTGGCCCGAGGGGGCAGAACGTGTCGAAACTTTTCCCACGACACCACTGAGTGCCACCACGGTGGATTTGCCAGCGCCGTCCCGAAACATCGTTAGCACACGTGTAACCTAAGACGTAGGCTAATGCGTCGTCCCGGGACACGTTCTTTGCCTTCCGGCCGATTACGACCGTTAACTCTGCTTCGTAGTCAACCTCAGTCGGCTCAACCCGAGGTAGCCGGATTGGTTCACTAGGATGCTGCAGCGACCCCGGCGCTTTAAGAAAAATGACCGGATATTCTGGAATCTCGGCTTTTACTTCCTCAGCGTGCCGCCGGTAGTTAAGTCCGATCGCAAAAATTGCCGGCGGGCAGCAAGGAGCCAGCAGCTTGGCGATGGTCTCGGTACGGTCCGTGACTGTGCCACCGTCGAACGGTGAGCCGCGAAACACCTTAGCGGTGGCGTCGTCCACTTGTGCGCCAAAGTGCTCCTGTCCTGCTCCATCGAGGAACCGAATAATCCGCATGTCTCCCTCCAAGCTTTGGCCACCACCAACCCGGCTTGGCCGTAGGACCTATCCGCAATGTTTGTTGAGCAGGTTCTTAGACCGGTGACGCGTCTCAATGTGTGCCGACGGGCGACTGCACCGTGAGGTACTGGTTAATGACTGGCCGATCAATCCGCCGTATCCTACCGTTTGGCCAGCGCACTTCGATTGCTTCAACCTCGGTTTGACTGCCAAGCCCGAAGTGGGCAGTTGACGAATGTTGTGCCGAGAATGAATCACCAGTGACGAAGCGTCTCATCTGGGAACCTGCTTTGGTTCGCAGCGTGACTGTGGTTCCAATTGTTGAGAGTCCGGGACCAGCCTCGCGAAGCCGCACGCCGATCCAGTTCCCAGCTTCAGGGAGGCGATTTTGATACACGTGCAACGTATGGTTATCGGTTTCCCACAGGAATTCGACCACAAGAAGATCTACGTGGCCATCACCGTCAAGGTCATCCGTCACGACCGCACGCGCGTCATACTCAAAGGCCACCCCGAGTAGATATGCGACATTCGTGAAGCGCGCACCTCTCTCATTCATCCAGAGCACTTTATGCTCATAGCCGTTCCAGGAGATCGCGGTGTCCTGTAATGGTGACATCACGAAATCGAACATATTTTCTCGGCCGACATTATCTTGGGAATCATCGGTGTAGATGTCATGGCGCCAAAAGACCGTGCAATAGTCCTGAATGCTCTTTCCACTAATGTGGCCGTTTGCTACAAAAATGTCCTCATCGCCATCGTTGTCGAAATCGAACGATGAAGTGCCCCACGACCACCCACTTTGGGCGATCTGATCGTTAAACGCTGCGACGCCAAACTTGTCGCCACGGCGGACGAACATTCGGTTGCCATAACCCATCGTGGACCGTAAATCGTTATGTTCTGGCTTATCATCCGGCCCGAGCCCCATGCCCTCGAGACGTCTCGCGGTGGTTGACCCCATACCGGTGACGTAGAAGTCGAGATTACCATCGAGGTCGTAGTCGCCGAACGTGTGCGACATGCCGAATAGATGTCGGTCTCGCCCGAGGGTGTCGGTCACATCGGTGAACTGCCCTTGGCCATTATTCAAATAAAGGTCAAGACCAGCGAAGTCGCTGACGACGATCAGGTCCATGTCGGTATCGTCGTCGAGATCCACGAACGAACTACTGTAGGTCCGACGGAAACGCTTGGTGCCCAGTCCTGCTACCTCGGTGATGTCACGAAAAATACCGTTGCCGTCGTTACGGAAGAGATACGCTGGATAGCCGTCGTTTGCGTCGTAGTACGGTGATGCCATCTGGCCGTCTGTGTAGGAATTCTTGTAGTTGGCAATGAAGAGGTCGAGGTCTCCGTCAGCGTCAATGTCGCTGGCCGTGAAAACCTTTGGGTGTTTGAACTGGACGTCGGCAAGTCGCTGTGCGGGCTTGGTGAACTGGCCTCCAGCATCGCCTTCGAAAAGCAACGGATACAGCGTAGTGTCGACGGCCACGAAATCCAGATGCCCATCCCCAGTAAAGTCAGCGAGGATCGCCGCGTCAGCAATCGCATGGTCATCCTTCAGAAACGGTGCTGATTCAAATTGTCCTGGGCCGCGGTTCCACAGCACTCGATTCCGTCCCCCCATCACAATTTCTAACCGTCCGTCCCCGTCGAGGTCCTCGACGAGAAGTGGCTGCAAGGGGCGTTGGGTGGCTGTACTCGCCACCTGAAAGACTTCTCGGAACGCCGACGGGGCCTGCCGGTCAAGAATCTGGAGGTCAGCGACCTCGATGACGTCAGGAATCGGGACATCCTGCGCATCAACCCGTGATGACCAAGTTACCGCAAGCTTCGCCTGCACGATCACCCGCTGGGGTGGATTCTCGCGAACGGCGTGGACCACTGCCGAGACCTCTGACCGGGCGGCACGGTCATCTTGCGGCGGCTCAAAGCTGCTGTGATGCCATTCTGTTTGTTCGATGGCATACCCTTCGCTTTGGAACCGACCAAGGAGCGTTCCCCAGGCTTCAGGTGATAGGTTCCTGGCAGTACCGGTGTAGGTCGTACGGCGAATGCCTAAGTCGAGCGACTCCTGACCAGCCGGTAGGCCAAAGCGGAGCGTTGAGAAGGGAAAGTTCGCCAAGGCGCCATACTTGTCGTCTCCCTGCAACAAGCGGTCCCATAACTGCACAAACCGCCGCTCGTAGTGTTGCGCGAGGACTTCAGGAGCCCACACCGTTTGATCCAGTTGCGCCCGGGCGGCGAGAAATGGCTGGGCACTGGTAGGAGCTGTTGAACCTGTCTGAGAACCAGGTTGCGCTGCCACAAGGGCAGCGGTTATGAGAAGTCCTACAGCGGTGGCCACCAGACGCCAGCGTCCTCCGAAATGGGTCATGACACGTTCCTCACAGACAAGCGTGACTCTCTTCACTCGAACCCGATTTCTGGCGATGGTTCGGGTGTTACGGTGATGTATTGGTTAATAACTGGCCGCTCGATCCGGCGCTGTGCCCCGTTGGCCCACTGCACGTTAATGGCCTCCACCGCGGTCAGCTGGCCGAGGCCGAAATGAACAGTCGCCGCGTGTTGAGCAGAGTAGGAGTCCCCTGTCACGATACGTCCCACGTGTAACCCCGTGCTACTCTCGAGCGTTACCCTCGCGCCGACCGTTGAGAATCCGTTACCGACATCCCGCAAGCGAACCCCGATCCAATTACCTGACTCGGCCAGACGATTCTGGTAGACGTGGAGTCGATAATCGTTGTTGTCGCCTGTCCCGCCACCGGACTTGTACTCGACGACCAATAGGTCGACGTTCCCGTCGGCGTCCAGGTCATCGGTGACTACGGCACGGCCGTCGTACTCAAACGCTACACCGAAGAGGTAGGCGACATTTGTAAATGTTCCACCCCCCTCGTTCATCCAGAGCACTTTATGCTCATAGCCGTTCCACGAAATGTCGGTCTCCTGTAACGGCGACATCACGAACTGAAACATGTTTTCTCGTGCGGCGTTGTCCTGCGAGTCATCAGTGTAAATATCGTGGCGCCAGAAGGTTGTGCAGTAATCCGCGGTGCTATTACCACTGAGATGACCATTAGCGACGAAGATGTCTCGGTCACCGTCGTTATCGAAATCAAAGGTTGAGGTCCCCCAGGACCACCCGCTACGGGCTACTTGGTCGTTAAATGGCGCGAGTTCGTAGCCATCGCCGCGGCGGAGAAACATGCGATTTCCGTAGCCCATTGCCGCACGTAGGGCGTTATGTTCGGGCTTATCCGAGGGCCCAATGCCGAGGCTTTCCAGGCGCCGCGCGGTCGTTGAGCTCATCCCGATGACGTAAAAATCCATCGCCCCATCGAGGTCATAATCGCCAAACGTGTGCGACATACCGAAGAGATGCCGATGCTCCCCGAACTGGTCGCTGACATCGGTAAACCGGCCACGGCCATCGTTCAAGTACATATCGAAGCCAGCGAAGTCGCTGACCACGAGGAGGTCTTGGTCGGCATCGTCATCGAGGTCGACCAGTGAGCTGCTGTAGGTTCGGCGGAACCGCTTGGCCGTTAGTCCAGCTGCCTCCGTCATGTCAGTGAAGTTACCGTCGCCATCGTTCCGGAGTAAGTAAGCGGGATGCCCATCATTGGCGTCGTAATACGGAGTTGGCATCTGGCCACCCTCGTATGCGTTCTTGTAGTTGGCGATAAAGAGGTCCAGGTCGCCATCGCCATCAACATCACCGGCCGTAAACGACTTGGGCTGTTCGAATGTGGCATCCACAATCCGGTGTCCGGTGGTTGTGAATCGTCCTTCAGCGTTTCCTTCGAATAAGAGAGGGTAGCGTGCGATGTCGACACCGATGAAGTCGACGTAGCCGTCGTTCGTAAAGTCCGCAAGGATGGCTGCATCGGCGAAGACATGGTCTGTCCCGTCAAGGAACGGTGCCACTTCGAACTGGCCCGCCCCTTGGTTCCACAGAACTGAGTTGGCACCGCCTAGGATGATTTCCGATAGGCCATCCCCGTCGAGGTCATAAACGATAAGTGGCTCCAAGGGAAAGCGGGTCGCTGTCCGCGCGAATTCAAACACCTTCCGGAAGGCTGCCTGAGCCTGCCGTTCCAGTACATCGAGGTGAGACACCACGATCCGGTCGGGAATCGGGAGGTCCTGTGCATCGACACGCGGGGACCATGTAATGTCCAACGTCGCTTGGAGAATCACGCGGTGCGGCGGCTCTTCGCGTGCGGCGTGGATGGTGGCGGACACTTCAGACTGCGCAGGTCGGGGACCCTCGGCCGGCACAAAGCGACTATGGTGCCACTCGGTCTGGTCAATCACGTAACCCCGCTTCGCGAAGTCGTCTAGGCGCGCTTTCCAGGCCGCTGACGACAGTTCACGGTGGGCTGGTCCGAACCGGGCACGCGTGATGCCATGCGCCAGTGAGTCGTGTTTCTCGACCTCGCCGATTACTAGAGTGGCCAGTGGAAAACGTTTCAGAATCTCGTATTTGTTATTACTGCGAAGCAGTTCGTCCCAGAGTCGGACAATCCGCTGCTCGTAGTGCTGGGCCTGTTCCTCAGCCTGCCACAGGGTTTGGTCTAGCTCCTGACGTTGGTGAAGGAGCTGCTGGACCTGCTGCGCGGCAGGGACGGCATGGGAAAACGAGAGGATGCCGATTACGAGGACCCCCGTCGTCACGACCGCCACAGACCGAGTGCTTCTCATTGTTTTCTTCATCAATTCGTCTCCAGCCACCATCGCTGAGAACCGCTGTACTGTCAAGAGCACAGGTCATAGAGGGGCTGCTTTACCTGTACCCGGTGGAAAGACGTCTGTAAAAATCGAAAAAAAGGGGCGGCCCGTAGGCCGCCCCTTGGTTGTTCGTCGGGCAGTTTGACTACCGTCCTAGTAAGTCAGACGGAAGCTGAGCTGCCAGATCCGCATGAACCCAACCTGCTGGGTTACACGGCCAAAGCTCGAGCTGTTATACGCGTTCGAACTAATTCCCCCGAATTTTGGAGTGTTCGTTACATTCAGGAGCTCGAATCGTACCTGAGCTACAGCGCCCGCACCGATTTCAGTATCCTTCGCAATGACCATGTCAATGTTCTTCCGGAACTGATAGCGATCCTCGGTGATTGTGCGCGGAGCGGATCCCAAGACACCCTTGCCAGCGTTGGTGAAGGCAGAGGCGTTGAACCAGCGAGCGGACTCTTGTCCCTTCGAGGCCACGCGGGCCGAGTCGGAACCAGAGCTGCTGGCGGATCCACTAACGTTGGGTCGCTGACGCCCACACGCGCCGCCGCAGTTGGTGGAAGACTGCCCACTACTAGCAACGGCGTTAAGCGGAGCACCACTAACCAGTTCGACAACCGCGGACATTGTCCAGCCACCGAAGAGGATGTTGGCAAAGCCCATGTCTTCGCCCGGACCTGGGATCCTGATGATCGGAGCCAGGATGACCCGGTGCGGGGAGTCGAAGATGCTTGTGGCATACTCACCAACATTCATGTTGAAGGCGTCTTGCGGCGTTGCCGTTCGGCTGGCATAACCACTGCTCTGCCCCCACTGGTTGTCTTTCGTGCTGCTTAGGGTGTAGCTCAAACGGCCGCCCCAAGCACTGGAGCCGGTCCGCTTGTCGAGCTTGAACACCAATGCGTTGTACTGGCGCTTTCCGCCCGAGTTCATCTGCAACACTTCGACATTCGTGTACTGCGGGAAGTCCTTAATCAACTGTCCGGCCGAGATGGTCGCACGGTCTTTGAACTCACCCGCACCCGCGGCTCCGTAGAAGGGGTTGGCCACGCTGGCTTGCAGCGCGTCCGGGTCCCATCCATTGGAGCCTGGGTAGGCAGCCCTAGCAGCAGCCGGTCGAATCTGGTTGATATTGGGTCTGCAGGAGCTGTTCGACCCGCAATAGCCAATAGCACGTCCAGTCGCACCGGTGTAACCGACTGTCAACGCCATATCGCTGCCGATTTCGCGCTGAACGTCGATCGAGTACTGGTGAACCTGCCCAGAGGTCTGGGTGTCGTCCACGTAGGCGATGCCGCCACCGACACCAGTCAGCAGGCCTAGCGTAGAGCCCACCGGCGACTGCAGCCCGTTCGGGTACGGGTTGTCAAGCGCCGTGAGTGGAAGCTCAGCACCGGGACTGGACTGGGTCAAGTCAGTCGCTCGCGTGAACCCGACCTGGCCTTGGTTACTGTTCGAGAAGTTCCAAGGCGCGTAGAACATCCCATACCCGCCTCGTAGGACCGTGCGGTCGTCGAGGGAGTAGGTCATTCCGAGTCGAGGTGACACGCGAAGAGCCTCCATGTTCGAGTGCTGCTCAGGCGCTCCGTTAACGCCTGCGAACTCAAGGCCACCCTTAATCGTCCGACCCAAGGCCGTTTCAACCGTCACGCCATTGCTGTTCAAGACGTCGTTGAGCGGGCTATCGACTGTTTTGTTCAGACGGTAGGTGAAGCGGTTCTGCTTCTCGCGCATGCCGTCTTCGTGGTCCACGCGCACGCCGAAGTTCAGCGTGAAGCGCGAATTTACACGCCAGTCATCCTGGATGTATGCAGCCCAGTAGCGGACATACAGGTCCATCAAGCCACGGTTAGCATCCACATATCCGGAGTGCGGTGCACCCAAGAGGAAGCTAGCAAACTCGTGGCCGCCAGTACCTGAACCGTCCGACGTGAACCGCTCGTCAAAGCTGAAGCTACCAGCTTGACGATACCGGGTCGGTGTAGCGATGCCCATCTCGCGGAAGTCGCCACCGATCTTGAAGCTGTGGCTACCAGCCAACTTTGAGACGGCTGCGTTGAGCGCGAACGGGGACTTCCATACACGACCGGTTGAACCGGCGCTCTTGCCAACGTCGAAATAGCCGACGTCGCCAGCGAAGTTGATCTGCGGGATCATCTTCTGGCCGAGCGTAGCCTCAAGGGCACTCGTGTAACTGGAATCGAAGCCGAGGCCAGCCGCGCCAGGCTCGTAGAGGCCAGGCGTTGTGGCGTCGAGCCAACGGGTCCACCCGTAGCGCATGGTGAGCACGGTGCTGTCGTTCAGGATGTTCGTGTTGTTGAACACCAGCACGTGCGGTCGCCGCTCGAGATACCAAGCACCACTGGACGAGAAGTAGTCGTCTTTCGCAGTGCCGGGGAGGATGTATGAGTATGACGGTTCGTCCGTCTTGTTGTAAATATACATCCCGGAGAGCGACCAGTTGTCAGTGAACTTGTGCTCCACCTTGAACGTGTACATGTCGGCCAAGTCGATCGTGCGCGACGTGTCACCCACGTTGTTGTCACCATTTTCAATTGTGCCATCGTAGGACTTGCCACTGACGGTTGTGGTCGGCCAGAGAGCAGTGATGGCTTTCGCCGCTGGACTCAGGGCCCCATGGCTCGTCGGGATAATGGCACCGGTGAACTCAGGTGTAGCAATCGAACCTGAACCAGTTGCTGGGCACCGTGCGGTCGCGGTGGTTATGCCACGGCACCACGGGTTCCAGATGCGAGTCGAAACTCCATTGATGGAGGAATTGGAGAAGTCACCAACCCGCTGCTTCGTTCCTGGCCAGGTCTGGGTCTGGTTCCGCGTTGTGAAGGAACGATAGCCTTCCATCGCGTACCACCAGAAGGTCCGGTTCTGTAAAATCGGACCGCCCATGCCGCCGCCATACAGTCTGTAGTAGGAGGCGGAGATACCACTGGACTCCTTCGTTTCACCACTGAGACCGGAGAAGTAGTTCATGGACTGTCCCCACACCGGACGAGTCTGGTAGAAACCGCTACCGTGGAACTCGTTGGTGCCAACCCGGCCGGTCGTGTTGAACACGCCGCCACCGGTACGACCCATTTCAGCGTCGTAGGTGTGGACCTGAACTTTGACGTCGGACAATGATTCGATCGTCGGGTTCAGGACCGCGCGGTTGTTCAGCTCGGTAATCGGGACCCCGTCCAGCAGGTAGTTGTTATTACGAATGGCGCCGCCACCTAGCGAAATACGCGAGGCGTTCGACTGGTCCTGCTGGCGGTTGAACTGCGGGTCGCCGATCGGGGTAACCGTCGGGATTGTGACTGCAACCAAGAAGGCGTTGCGGCCCGGGGCCGGCAGCGTCTCTAGGATTTCCCGGTCCAACGTGTCGCCAACCGAAGCGGTTGACGTCTCGATGAGCGGGGCGTCAGCCGTGACAGTGATTTCTTCTTCGACCGTGCCAACTTCCAGCAGTAAGTCGATTGTCAAGGCTGTTGCGGTGCCGACTGAGATACCACGCTGCTCGTAGGTTTTGTAACCGGGCAGCGACGTGCGGACCGAGTAGGTCCCTGGAGTCACAGCGGGGAACGTATACTCACCAACGGTGTTGGTGATTGTTTCACGGGCTACGGTGGTGCCCTCGTTGGTCAGTGTCACCGTCACGCCGGGGATAATCCCCTGCGCGTCAGACACGACGCCACGCATCGTGCCCGTAAACTGCTGACTCATCGCGTCGGTTGCTCCACCGAACAGCAGGAGCGCACTAACGACGAGCAGTAGTGACTTTCTTCTCATGCAGTTTTCCTCCTCAAAACGAACGCCGAACAACAGTGAACGAAACGAAAGAGCCGATTTGCATCCAGTTTCCATGAAATCAAGTGGTTTTAAGCCCCGTTTCCGTGCTAACGCAAGAAAAATAGACAGAACCACACCACATATACAAGCAAAAGCCGGGCCATCTTGCAAGCACGCAATAATAGGCCTAAAAACGACATATTTCTTCTTAATTGTGACCAGATTCACCAAAAAACAGAATCTATATTCAATTGTTTGGATTTGCTAAAAATACCATACTTTGCGAGGCATTTTGAAGCACTATATTCAGAAAAATGGATCTTGGGAATCATTATCTAAATAGGTGAAAACAAACATCTTAAATAAAATCTGGCTGCATTATCTCGATTATGCGCCTCTAGGCTATATCGGCGGTTGCTACAAGTCCTCTCAGCCGATGAGTGTGGTCGAACAGGCACTCCAGCTCAGCGGTTTCCCAATGCGATGAGCTGACGCCTGACCCTCTGCACAGCTGTCGGATTTTCGTCGGTGCCGATATTTTCGAGGTAGCGTTCGAGGTAACGGCGCGCATCTTCTTGGGCGCCCGATTCGACCAGGAGGGCCGCGAGATCAAGCAGAGCGTCAGCGTCTGCCGGGACAAGGTCGACTACCCGCCGCCAAGCGATGAGTGCACCGGCGACGTCAGTCGGTCTGAGCGCGGCACCGAGAAGTCGCCAGCCTGATACATAGGCTGCGTCCGCACGTGTGGATTCTTCGAAGGCGAGGATGGCTTCTGGCGTATTGCCATCCTGCAGTTCAATCACCCCCAAGTTTTTCCAAATTTCAGCGGTGGCGTCGATTTCTAGGGCCCGCCGGAATTGGGTCCGTGCAGCGTCGACACGACCCAATGCGCCATAGGCTACCCCGAGGCGGTTGACGTCATCCGCCCACGGTGCGTCCACGACAACAAGCGTCTCGAGAATTCCAGCCGCGCGAGTGTGGTCACCGGCGTTTAACAACGCAAGGCTGAGTCGCTCGCGCACCGCGTCGGTATCGAAGCCGAGGGCAATCGCCGCATCCAACACGGTAACCGCCTCGGACGAACGTCCCAGGTCGATCAAGAGTGTCGCGGCTGCGGTATATGCCGGTGCGAATCGGGGATGTTCCTCAATCTGAGCCATGAGAATCCGAAGGGCATCCTGCTTACCCGCAGGGTCTGCCAGCACGGTAGCGAGTTGGGTAAGTACCTCACGCCAGGCGAGGTGCACCTCAAGCTGCGTTTTCGGGTCGTCAGCCTCGGTGTATACCTGTTCGAGGGGTTGGCGACCCATGCGGCTCGCGGTGTAGCCGAGTACTCGCAAGCGAGCTTCAACTTCGCTATCCAGGGTAACGCGGGCGGACGCAGAGGTTCCGAGCGTTTTAAGGGGGGCTAGGGCGGCTTGCATGCGGCCGGCTTGTGCGGCCTGCTGCACGAAGACATTGGTCATTTCATCTGGGTCTACCTGGAGGTCATACAACTCCGGGATCGGTAAATCAATGAACTTCCATCTGTTAGCAACGATACCGGTGAGCGGAGCCCAGTTGCGCGTTAGGTTCGCGTTCAATGCTTCGAAATAGACCACTGGCACGGGAGTGTTCGCTGAGAGTTCCATGCGTAGTGACCGTCCGTCCAGGCCGGCCGGGGGGTCGAGTGCAAGCAAATCGAGCACCGTCGGTAAAAGGTCAACGTGGGAAACCGGCACGTCACGCACGGCCGGCGCAATGCCCGGACCGGCGATGATGAGCGGGACGCGGAGCGTCGTGTCATAGGCGAACAGGGTGTGGGTCACCTCACCGTGTTCGCCCAACCCTTCACCGTGGTCAGCGGTGACGATGACCAGGGTGTTGTCAAGCAGGCCAGCTCGCCTGAGCCGTGCAAAAAACCGACCGAGAGCGGCGTCAGTAAACGCAACTTCGTTGTCATATGGCTCGGATACGTATTGTTCCGGGGCGTCATACGGATCGTGGGGATCGAAAAGATGGGCCCAGGCAAACCACGGCGTCGACTCCACGGGGGTCCCACCTTGGTTGGGGACAGTCATAATCCAATCACCAGCTCGCCGAAGGACCTCCTGAGCTCGGCGTTGGACGAAGTTAGTGGCGAACGACGCCGCGACCTCATCGAACCGGTCGTCATACTCGTCGAATCCCTGTGCCAGCCCGAACCGGGCATCGAGCACGAACGCGCCGATGAAGGCGCCGGTCCGATAGCCCGCTGTGCGAAGAATTTCGGCGAGCGTGGTCCGCGCCTCTGCCAGGCGGTAGGACCCGTTGTCGCGCACGCCGTGGACGGGCGGGGTAAGCCCTGTCATGATCGACGCATGAGAGGGTAGCGTGACCGGTGCGTGGGCGTAAGCGTGTGAAAAGCTAAGGCCGCGTGCGCCAAGGGCGTCGAGGGTTGGGGTCAGACCGGAGACGCCGACCCGGTCGGCTCGTAGGGTATCGACCGTGACAAGCAGGAGGTTTGCATCGCGAAGAGCGCCGCTAATCGTGGTGGTGGATTTAGTTGGTGTCAGCTGCCACCACGCGGCGATTGCCATCACCACTGCGAGTCCGGCCACCACGCCCCGCCACCTCGTTCGGGTCACGTGGTCACTGTATCAAACCACCTCGTAATCCCGTCCGCTGACAGTTCATCGGTCGTTCTTCAACTCCACGACGATAACCTCGATCGGTTGACCAGAGTTGTTGATGTCGGCATGTAACGTGCCGGGCTCATCGTGCGTGAGCCAGTAAGCGTTTCCCGCTTGCCACTGGACCGTTTCCCGTTTGCCAGAACTCTGCACGATATCGAGATTCCCGTCGGTCAGAGCGATGAGCGCGCGGGAATGCTCGTGACGATGCATGGCGAGCGGTTGATTCGGCAGGATGATACTTTTCCACACCTTGACGTGGTCGTTCTCGAACTGAGGGATGCGTCGAGTTACGGATGCCGATTGTTGAGCAACAATCGCGACGGCAGGAATGAGCACTAGGACGGCTAGCTAAAGCAGTGGACGATTTCGCATAATGCAAACTCCAAGTCAGTGTGGAAAGAACGTGAAACGCCAGTCTATCTCACTGCCGTTGATAGGATGTCGGTTGACGCCTGGCTGTCGGCCACGGCAGAGTGTTAACCGTGGTTTTGGGTGGTAAGAAGCGCCTCCGCACTTCAGGAACCAAGCAGCCTAGCAGTGTTGTTACCTAAAATGTCGGCCCGGGCCTGGTCGGAGATCGACAGGCCGGCAATACCATCGAGCATTTTGCGCAGGCTGCCGATCTTGTGAGGATAGTCACTGCCGGCAATCACGTGGCTGACACCGGCAAAGTCGATAGCGAGTTGGACCGCCTTCGAATCAAAATTCACCGTATCGTAATAGAAGCGTTTCAGGTAGGTGCTGGGTGGTTGGTCGATATGCTGGCGGCAGTCCTCAAACGCATAGAAGCCACGGTCGAGCCGCTCGGCCAGATAGGGCACAGTGCCGCCGAGGTGTGCGAGGACCCAGGTGATGCGCGGAAATCGCTCAGTCACACCACTAAAGACGATTTTGGCTGCGGCCAAGGTCGTGTCGAAGACGAAGCCGAGCAGTGGCATCAGCCAGTACTCAGTCATCGCCTCAACGCCCACAGGGTGAATGGGATGGATGTAAAGCACAGCGCCCTGATCGTTCGCCCTCTCGTACATCGGCCAGTAGCATTCGTCACTCAGTGCCGTGCCGTTGACATTGCTGAAGAGCATGGCGCCTTTGAACCCGAGTTGGGTCATCGCCCGGTCGAGTTCGATGCCCGCCGCCAGCGGATCGTTCAGTGGGAGCGTGGCCAGCGCAGTGAACCGTGACCTCGACCGTACGATCTCGGCGAAGTCATTGTTGATCTCCGTTGCCAGCGCAACAGCCGTTTCAGGAGCTTCGACATGAGTACCGGGAGACGTGAATGTGAGCACCTGAGTGTCGATGCCATGCTCGGCTAGCACTTGATCACGCAAGTTAGCGTCGCGATGCTCGGGGACGACGATGTTGTAGTCGCCGGGGTAGTGCAGCACCGGATTCCCGTCATTGTCGGTCGTATGGGTTATGGTGCTCTTGCCGTTACGGACGGCGGTGAGGTAGCTCGGCGGATAGAAATGGTTGTGAAAATCGATGATGGCCACGAAAAGGGTCTACGCTCCTTTCGGTCGCGCCAGCCAAAAGTAGTACACCGGCACGCCGAGTAGCACGATCGCTAAACCTGAAAGTGCCTCGGCCGGTTCAGTAATCAGACGATTCAGCACAATGACCGCGGATGCTAAGGCAAAAATGGCAGCAATGACAGCATAGCCGCCAACGCGATAGGCGGGCCGATAGTCGGGACGTCGGCGCAGGATGAACAAGCCGAGTCCCATCAGTCCGAAGAAGATCCACTCAACATAGATGACGCGGGAGAAGAGTTGACTGTAGGTGCCAGTGAATACAAGGACCGCAGCCCAGACACCCTGCAGCACGATCGCCAGATGTGGAGTCCGGAACGTTGGGTGCGTGTGGCTGGCCCAGCGGAAGAGTAGGCCATCCTGTGCCATTGAGTAATAGACACGTGGGCCGGCCAAGATGATGCCATTCAAGGCACCAAAGGTAGAGAAGATGACCAACCCCGACATCAAAACTCCGCCGACGTTCCCAATCAACGCCTCAGCCGCATCGGCGGCCACCCGTGTCGAGGAGATGACGACGTCGAGTGGAAGGACATACATGTAGACTGCGTTCAGCGCAACGTAGCAAACCGTGACGATGACGGTGCCAACAAGCAGTGCACGCGGGATGGTGCGTGTTGGGTCGATGGTTTCACCCGCGGCATAGGTCACCATGTGCCACCCGCCGAATGCGAACAGCCCAGCGATCAGCGCCTGGATAATCGCGGTCCATGACACCTCGCCGGCGACACCGTCGACGGCCTGCGGCGCGGCAGTTGCTGCGCCACCTGAATCGCCTGGCGCAAGCGCCAGTCCTACCGTAATCATCAAGACGATAGCGGCTACCTTGCCAATGGTGAAGGTAGTTTGCAACTGGCTCCCGTGCTTGATACCGCGATAGTTGATCGCCGAGAGCACGAGGATCGCTCCGGCGGCTACGAGTTGGATACCAATGTCGCTGAGGGGCACGAAGAACGCAACATAGCGGGCGAAGACGACGGCAATAGCAGCGAGGATTCCGGAATGCATGCTCCAGAACATCGCCCAACCCCACAAAAAACCCACCACTGGCGAATACGTTTCGTTCAGGAAAACGTAGACACCGCCCGTACGTGAAAAAGCTGAGGCTAGCTCGGCACAGACCAATGCACCAAGAAACGTCAGAACGCCGGCTGCGAACCAGATAGCCGCGACGCCACCGAGCGACGGGACCAGTGCCGTGATCTCCGACGGTTGCACGAAGATCGATGCACCGATGATCGTGCCCACGACTAGTGCCGTCGTAGGCACAAGCGTCAGCGAGCGCTTAAGCTCACCACCTGGAGACGTGCCAGTCATTGGACCACTCGGGAATACTGAAACAGGCCGGCGGTTACTGGGACGGGAGACGAAACGACCCGACACACCGTGGTGTCCGATGCGCCGGGTCTGGTAAACCGGTTAGGCGGCCGCTGTTGCGTTGACGCGGAGCACCTTCGCGAACGATTCGGTTGCCTGCTCCATTTGCTCCATTGTGCCGATGGAAATGCGCGCCCACTCCTCCTCATACGGTGGGAAGTTCCGACCAACCATTACACCATTCTCAAGGTTGCCGTCACGGAACTCCTGCGCGTTCATCCCGGTCTTGACAAAGATGAAGTTGGTCTGCGAATCGGTAGCCTCAAAGCCCGCGTTCTTGAACCAGTCAATCGTGTACTGACGCGCTTCAGTATTGCGGGCTGACTCCTCATTGAGCCGCCGTACGTCGAGGATCGAGATGCTACCGGCGATGACCCCAGGCGTGTTGATTGTGTTGCCACTATGGAACTCCCTGAGCTCGCCAATCATGTCCTCGTGGGCGATGCCATAGCCCGTCCGGAGGCCCGCCATACCGTGCGCCTTTGAGAAAGTACGCGCAGCCAGAATGCGATTATTCTTCACAGCAGCCGGAATCTGCGTCTCGTGACGCGGGTCGGTCACGTAGTCGTGATACGCCTCGTCCACGAGGATGCGGGTGTCGGGTGATGCCGTCAGGATCTTGTCGATGCACCCGTTAATTTCATCGGCTGGATACACCGTCGCAGTCGGGTTATTTGGGTTGTTCAGGAAGACCATCCCGGCACCCTTGGCGGCTTCTGCCATCTCATCTAGGTCGAGCATAAGCCGGTCGTTGAGACCAATTTCGACGACGGCATGACCGAGAAGTTGGGCATACTGTGTGCACTCTTCGTAAGTTGGTGTCGCCGTCACGAGCGGCTTGCTCGAACTCGTGTAGCGCATGACAGCTGTCCGGAGCACCTGGGTCGAGCCGGTGCCGACAATCACGTTTCCAGGCTGAACCTCGAACCGCTGAGCAATTGCTCCCACAAGGTTACGCATTAACTGGAACGGATAGCGCCCAACGGGTGCACCGTCCGGTGCAATGTGCTCGCGGATCGCGTTGAGCACCCTATCGCCAGGACCCAGTGGGTTCTCGTTGTTGTGCAGCAGTAATGGACCTTCCTGTGCCAGTAAGGTTGGCGTCCAAAACGAAGGCAAGTCATACGCTCTTGGGATGTAGGCGCCAGAGAGCGCTGCTGCGCCTCCGACCCCGAGAGTCTTTACAAATGTGCGTCGCGAAAACGACATGGAGTCCTCCTCGATGCTGGAAAGCGTTCCCGGTTTCTGTCCGGGCTGAGAGTGTCTAGTCATCTGTTGTCTCATTAGCGGCACCGTGTTCTATGCCAGTACCTGCTTGAAGACTTCAGCGGCTCGGCGCATTTCGCCGATTGTGCCAATCGAAACACGGGCATGCGTTTTTTCCATCGGTGGAAAATCCCGACCGACGGCCACATTGTGCTCGGCGCACGCGTTACGGAACTCAGCCGCTGGACGACCGATGTTAACGAACAGGAAGTTCGTCTGTGCATCAGCAGCCTCGCAACCGAGGTCGTTGAACACTCCGATCGTGAAGTCGCGCGCCTCCTTGTTGCGTGCGCGCTCTTGCTCGAGATGCTGCGGGTCGTTGAGCGAGGCAACAGCCGCCGCGTTGGCTAGATTGTTGGAATTAAACACGTGCGTCCACTGCGCTAGGGTCGCGATCGTCTCCAGGTGACCGATAGCGTAGCCAAGCCGGAGGCCCGCCATGCCGTAGGCCTTTGAGAACGTCCGCGCCACGAACACATTTGGCGTTCGAAGCGCCAATGGAATCGCTGTCTGGTGTGCCGGGTCGGTTGCATAGTCGTGATACGCCTCGTCGATCAGGATGCGCGTATCCGGTGACGACCGGCGGACCTCAGCCACGAGGGCTTCGACATCGGAAGCTGGCATGACGGTCGAGCTCGGGTTGTTCGGATTGCACAGAAAGACTAAGCCGGCACCACTCGCTGCGCGAGCAATAGCTTCTGAGTCAAGCCGTAAATTCGCGTCAAGTGGCACCGTGCGTACAGGATGCCCCTGCCGCCTGGCTACGCCGACAGCCTGCAGGTAAGACGGGTCAGCGGTGACGAGTGCCTTATCCGGACTGGTGTATGCCAGGGCCGCGTTCTCGAGAATCTCCCCCGAGCCAGTGCCGAGCGTGACGTTTTCTGGGCGAGCGCCATATTTGCTGGCGATCGTCTGCATCAGGTCACGATGACTCGGTCGGAAGTTGGTCGGGTAGCGACCGGCCTGCTGGTCCAGACCATCGAGAAGCGCTTGGTAGGCCGCCGGCCCAGGCCCTAAAGGATTTTCATTACTGGAAATAACGATGGCACCATCCGCCAACCTCGTGACAGGCCACTGCGCCTCATCCTCGTAGTTCAGGCCGTTCCGCCACAATTCAAGTGCTTCGCGCCCACGGGACGCTATGAGATTTGGAGAAACCGAGTCGGCGCGATCGACCCCTAAATTGCGAAAGAACGCGCGACGCGAGAGCGACATAGAAGCCTCCTAAAGAACCAGATTACGTCAATAACTGTTTACGAACTTCCTGCCTCTTCGGTGCCGCCGTGGCACTCGGGCGGGCTACCCAACTCACCAACCAAGATCAGCAACTGCAACAACAACGGAACTTGGGATTGTAGAACGACCTTGTCTTGGAAAGCTAGCGGAATAACAAAAGCGACGTTCGTCTAGAATTGTTCAGCCTTGGCGGTTCCATGTTCCTCAGGCATGTATCCCGACGGTAGATCGCCTGTAAAGCGTTCTAAGAAATAGTATTAGGACGATCGAGTCTAGGGAGGGATCGGTGTCCAAATCGAAGCCGAATGGATTAACAGGCCCCCAACGACGATGCGGTTTCGAGAAAGTCTGGGATGTGGAGCCACGGACCAAGAAATCGAATTCTTGGTAGGAGTCGTTACCGGATTTGTTACTCTGGACGAAGATGCCTAACCGCGTACGCGTGTTTGCTCCGTCCAGCGCGTCAAATCTCGGTCCAGGATTTGATGTGCTCGGACTCGCGCTATTAAAGCCCGGTGACATTGTTGAAGCGGAACTGAGCGAGACACCAGGCGTTGAGATTGCCGAGATCACGGGTGATGGGGGCGCCCTTCCCCGCGACCCCCAAAAAAATGTGGCCAGTGTTGCCGCCGCTGACGTTCTACGGCGGCTTGATGGTCTCGAAGCTGAGGAGCCGCACCGACGCGGTGTTCGGTTGTGGCTTCACAAGCAGATGCCACTGGCTAGCGGCCTGGGCAGTTCTGGCGCGAGTGCTGTTGGTGGTGCCGTCGCGGTCAATGAACTCTTCGACGCGCCACTGTCACGTTACGACTTGGTTGCGAGTGCGCTTGTAGGCGAACGCGCGGCATCTGAAACACCGCATGCCGACAATGTCGCGCCCAGTTTGCTTGGCGGAATCGTGCTTGTGCGCAGCTATGACCCACTGGAGTTGATTAACCTACCTGTTCCAAAGGAGCTGCGGGTCGTAGTCGTTCATCCCCACTGTTCGGTGCCGACTGCAGCGGCACGTGAGCTCACCGCCGAGCGGACGTATGCGCTCGACGATGTAGTGGCGAACCTCGGTAATATCGCGGCATTGGTTGACGCGCTCCATCGAGGAGACCTCACACAATTTGGTCGGAGTATCCTCGACCGACTTGTGGAACCGGTCCGAGCGCATCTCATTCCCGGATTGGCCGATGTTAAGAATGCGGCACTGTCAAAGGCTGCGCTCGGCTGCTCGGTCTCGGGGTCAGGTCCGTCGATGGTTGCGTTCGCTGAGAGTGAGCGTGATGCTCAGGCGATCGGCGATGCCATGCAAGACGCATTTCGTAATTCCGCTGGACTAAAGTCCGACGTGTATCTAGGACCAATCAATCGTGAGGGCGCCAGACGGCTTGCGTGACAACCGACCATCGTGTTCTGACCGATGATTTCTAACCTTCCGAAGCGGCTTGGGGTAAGAACACGCGGGACCCACATTCGGAGACCCCGACACACTTCACATTCCGCCTCGGTAGAGCGCATTGAAGAGCAATTTGAACGTGGCGTGCGGCTGACCGCGGTGCTGCGTCCGGAAACCAAGCAGCACCACGCGGCCGGCTTCGACATCGGCTTCCACGACAGCCGCACGTCCGCTGAGCACATGTTCACCCAGTAGCCACCCACTTTTGAGGAGACCCTCTGCTGGGTAGGTTGCTACGGCCCTAACCGAAGACGGTGGTTCGGGGGTGCCGCTTACCCGTCGAACCCGAGGATTCACCGGGCGGCCAAGTGCAAACGCGGGACTGCGGGAAAAAAACGCCGTCGTTTCTTCTGGCATGCCGTAACCGAGCGGATGCCCGTGGTCGACTTTAAGGTGCAGTAATGTACCCGGAATAAAGAAATCGGCGTCGGATTGTCCCGATGTTACTTCGCGAAGGGGTAGGTCAAAGATTGCAAGGGGTAATTCAGTGGCTGAGTCCATCGCGACAAGTGTCCCACCCTCCACGACGAAGTCATACAGGTTCGCCAGGCCGCGGATGGTCATACCCCCGGAGTACTCAGGCGGCATTCGGTCGGTTGATAGTCCGTGCAGCATGCCCGTGTAAGTCGCGTCGGGCAGAAGAATCACGTCATAGTTAGCGCTCAAGTTCCCGAGGCGCACCTCAGCATCGTGCAACCGGTCGTAGGTAAACTCGAACTGTTCGAGCACCCAACGTGTCCACCCCTCGTCCATGTTGCCGCCCCAGGCGTGATACAGCCCAACCCGCGGCTGCCTGAGTGGGGTGGTCTCCGTCAGCGGTGCCTCGGTGAGCGCCGCAACTCGTAGCCCGAGTGATCGCGCCACGTCTTCCACGCGAGCATGCGTATCATCACCGGCAACAACCAAAAACGTTCCTGGTGGCCATAGCCGGGTGCCGATGTTCTCGGCACTGGTTGTGCGAGAAATGCTCTCACCAGCGGTCAGAAGACGGTTGACTGCTGTAAAGGCATCGTTTGCTTTCGGGTCGATCGCATAGGCGACTGTTGCGAGTCCTGAAACAGACCCGTTCGGTGGAGAGGCCCGCTCCACCTGCTCGAGCGCAAGCTGGGTGGTGCGTTCGCCAAGTCCCGAATGTTTCTGAACGCTGACCCCCATCTGATACGGCAGTGTCCATCCACTAACATCGTAAGGGCGGTCCGGTGGCCCACCCGGGTACATTCGTCTATCGGGATAGACCTGTGGCGTAAGCAAGTCAGTGAGATGCGATCGGAATGGTTGGGCACCCGGTATGACATAACTACCGGCCGGATAGGACACGCCATCAAGGGTGAAAGGCGCGTTCGCCTGTTCCACGTCAATGGCACCCCACCGAAGAACGTTTACTAGTTTTGCCGCCGTTCCTGGGTCCCATTGGTCGGCCGAGATGACGTAAGTTTCGTCTTCACCATCGGCGATTGCTTCGCGGCCCATCTGATAAATGTTGGAGAGCCACTCGGTACGACGCTTGGCTCCGATGTCGAGGACCGCCATAGAGCCAGTTAGCATGTATTCACAACTGTCGCGTAGGTGCCACTCACCGCCCATATAAGGGTTCGGGTAGAACGCTGAAGGTGCAGTCGTTGACTCACCGTTACCAAAAGTGGCTGGAAAGGTGGCCGGGTCGTAGACGGCGGGGGCTGGCGAGGTGTGCGACGTCTCGGTGAGAATGCCCACCATGTTGTGAAAGTATGGTGCCGTGCGCATCCCACCGTTCCACCAGGTATCGAAACCGACGCGGGAAACCACGCCCGTTTTACCCTCTTGATCAAAACGGCGACCCATGGCCGAGCCGACGGCATTGATGCCGCGCATAACGAGTGGGGGAATATTCGGATTCACCGGTTCAGCAAATGGCGGAATGAAGATGCGGGATGGAAACGGTCCAGATTGATGTTGGTTGTAGATAATTTGAGGAAACCATTCGTGATACACCTGCCGACCGATGTTCTGGCTCTCGGGCTGGTTAAACATGAACCAGTCGCGGTTGTTGTCGTGGCCAACATACTTCTGGTAAAGCTCTGGGAGTGGTGCTCCCTCATACTGGGTCCCAACGTGTTGCATGTACCATTCGGCTACCAGCGTTGTACCGTCGGGATTCATATTTGGGACAAGTAAGAAAATGACGTTGTCGCGGATGACCTGCATTTCCTCGGTCTCTTCCGTCACTGCCTTGTAGGCCATCCACGGCGCGGTCTGCCCATGCGCTACTTCAGTTGAATGCAGACCAAAATCGATCCAAACAATCGCCTTCCCCTCATCAACCAATGCCTGCGCCTCGTCTCCGCTGACACGCGCCCGTGCCAGTTGTTGCGAGATCTCTTTATATCGAGCCAGATTCTGCATATTGCTTTCCGACGAAATGATCGCCATGAGCTGTGTGCGGCCTTCAGCAGTCTCACCAATGTCCACGAGCTGCATCCGGTCGGTTGCCTTGTCTAGCACGTGAAAGTACTCGGCAATCTGTTCGTAAGTTGCGAGTTTGTAATCGGTACATGGCGCCCAGCCGATGACACTTTCGGGCGTCGGTGTGACCGACTCCTGTGCCGGGGTTATGGTCGGAATCATCAGGAACGGAATAAGGACGAGTAGGTGAGACCAGCGCTTCATGAATCCTCCAGTTAGGCGTATCCTCTCCGCTCAGGCTATCGGGATTGGTGGGGAGAGCGCAACGTCGTTTTCCTAATTGTTCTTGGGGCTCCTGTTTCCGCCCTGGACCCCAGGTTTCTCAACGCTTGGAAGAACTCGCTTTGTATCCCGCACGAGCCCGCGTGAGCTCCGCCGCGATTTCAGCTGCCAAGTCCGGTGGTGCGAGGACGAGGGCGCTCGCGCCAAAGCTAAGGACCCAGCTTCGAAGCGGTTGGTCGATGCAGACCTCGAGCGATAGCCGAAGCGAGCCGTCGGGTTCGTCTACCACCTGCTGCGATGTGTGCCATTCGACCTCGCGCACGTAAGGGGCCCTCTTCGCCGTAAACTTGACTTCGACGTGTTGCGGGGGTCCTTGCATCATACCGAGGGAGTGCGCAAAAGGCTCAGAAGACAGCTCCTGCGACGGCTCGAATGTCGTCTCAAGGAGCGACAAGTGTTGGACCCGCTCGACCGCGAAGGTGCGCATTTCGTTGTACTCCGACACGTAGGCGAATAGATAGAATCCGCCCTGGAAGTGCAGGAGTCGGTAGGGCTCAACCAGGTAGTTCTTTGTCCGCCTGCTTGACAATGAGTGGTAACGCATCGTCACCTGGCGTCGCTCCAGCGTGGCGGTGATCAGCCCAGGAATCGTTTTATCAATCTTGCTGCCACCACGGCGTCGTCCAGTTCTTGCTTGAAGCACGGTAGGCAGCTGGTCGAAGAGCTTCTGCAGGCCCGGCGTGAGGACCTTTTCAAGCTTAGCGAAGGCGGTGGTGAGGTCTTTCTGGAACGGTGCACCGGCGAGGCACTTGAGCAAAGTCCGGCTGAAATAAAGCGCGTAGAGCTCGGGTAGGCTGAAGCCGGGGAACAGGTCCCTGAAGGGCTTCGTGTCGAGTTTCCAAAAACGTAGCCTGTCGATGACTTCGTCGTAGATTGGAAAACCGGCTGTCTGTAGGGCTATGAGATCACGCCGGATGGTTCTTGTCGACACCTGCATCTTCCGCGCGAGGCTGGCGATAGTCCCGCGACGTGACGCTTCGAGTTCCCGCAGGATGTTCCATTGCCGGATGACTTCGTTGCTTCGCGGCATGATTCAGAGCCTTAATAATCCGTCACGTCACTAGTGCCCACCCTGCGTGGTGCCACCTCAGCAAAAACAATTTCAGGCCTTGTTCTGGTGTAGAGCCCAAAGCGCAGCGACTAGGGCCAGCGATCACAGGCCGTTCACCATCAGGTCCCCGATACTCTTGTTAAACCGCGATGGATCAGGGAGGTCAGAACCTTCGGCTAGCAACGCATAACCGAGCAATAAATGCGCGTAGTCCACAAGTAGCGGGTCGCTCTGGTCGGCTTCGAATCGTTCCTGCAGCTTAGAGGTGATTGCATGTTTCGGATTAAGCTCAAGAATTCTTTTCTGTTGTGCACCTGCGCCAGAGCCCTGACTCCGCCGAAGCATCCGTTCGAGCGTGGGGCTGATGTCATCATCAGCGCCAACAAGACAAACCGGTGAAGCTATTAGCCGGGTGGACAGCCGTACTTCCTTAACCGCATCGTCCAGGGTTGTCTGCAGAAATTCTAGAAGGCTAGCGAACCGCTTTCGCTGTTCACTCAGGTTTGCTTCAGCCTGCTTCCGATCGTCCTCGCTGCCCAATTCCACCGTGCCCTTCCCGATCGATTTAACCGGTTTCCCGCTAAAGTCTTGAACACGTTCGGCGACCAACTCATCTACTGGGTCTACAAAATAAAGCACCTCGTAGGCCTTAGCCTGGAACGCTTCAAGATGCGGCGAGTGTTCAACAACTGCTCGCGATTCGCCGGTCAAGTAATAGATTTCTGTTTGCTCCGGTTTCATTCGGGTGACATATTCATCAAGTGCAGTTAGAGCAACCGGGTCGTTCGATGACTGGAACAGTAGCAGTGGCAGCAAACGATCCTTAACGTCTCCATCTCCAGCCACGCCTTCTTTCAAAACTGCACCGAACTCTCCCCACAAAGTCATAAATTTGTCGCGATCAGAATCGAGCATCTGTTGTAGATGTTCCAAAACCTTTCGGCTAAGCCAATTTTGCATCTGGCTGATGTGTCGATCTTGCTGAATCATTTCACGTGATACGTTGAGTGGTAGATCGGCGGAATCGACTATGCCCTTGACGAAGCGGAGATAGGGAGGCAGTAAGTTCTGGCAGCGGTCCATGATCAGCACTCTGCGCACGTAGAGCTGGAGACCGAACTGTTGGTCCCGGAAATACAAATCGAACGGTGCATGCCTCGGGAAAAAAAGTAACGCCTGATATTCAAGACGTCCCTCGGCCCGGAGTGACAGGCGATCTAGCGGTTCACCCCAATCGCGCGCGACATGGCGATAGAACTCCGTGAACTCTTCGTCCTTCACCTCGCTTGCCGGCCTTGTCCAGATCGGCTGCATTGAATTAATGGTGCGCTCCTCGGGTGCGGCGCTGGCATCCGCGCCGGGCTCAGGGACCGTTGCCTTAATGGGATAACTAACAAAGTCGGAGTACCGCTTCACTAGGCCCTGAAGGACTAAGGGGTCCGTAAAATCGCTGATGCCGTGCTCGGCATCCACTGGCTTCAGGTGGAGGGTGACCGTTGTGCCGCGCGAGAAGCGGTTATCGTCAGCGAGTTCATATGTGCCATCGCCACTTGACGACCACCGCGTCGCTGCTTCCTCACCGGCCCGGCGTGTGATTAGCGTGATACGGTCAGCCACCATAAAGACTGAATAAAAGCCAACACCGAATTGGCCGATGAGTTGTGCTGCATCACCCGATTGAGCCGATTGAAGCCGTTCGACGAGCTCACGAGTTCCGGACTTCGCGATTGTCCCGATGTTCTCAGCGACCTCGGCTCGGGTCATCCCAATCCCGTTGTCTTCGATACTGAGGGTCCGGGCGTTCGAATCGGTTGCTAAGCGGATTTCGAGGGTCTCGTTAGCGGCCAGGAGGTCATGATTTGTCAGGGCCTCGAGCCGGACCCGGTCCAGGGCGTCCGAAGCGTTTGATATCAACTCCCTCAAAAAGATTTCCTTTTGGGAGTAAAGCGAGTGGATCACAATATCGAGCAACTGCTTGGTTTCAGCTTGGAATTGGAAAGTTTCCACCGACCCAGTCATGAGTTCCGTCCTCCGGACAGGCCGCCATCGGCCTGAAGATTCCTAGATTGTACTCACTTGTTGTGGGCGAAGAAAAGGCGCGACCTACCCTGTCACACCCTCTGGCTATAGTCAGGTTAACTAAGAGGGGGAAAGTGATGAGGATTAAGAACCAACTTGGAGCTGCTGTTTTTCAAAGTGTTGCCGGTGAGTGCACGGTCGATTTGGGGACGCGACAGCCAGTCAGTCCGGCAACACACCAGCTGGAGATGCCGTATTCGGCCGGCTTGAACCTTAAGCCCCACGAGCCCCTTGGGGTCGCGGCTACGCCCCTTGGGTGTAGGCCGGTTTGTGTAATCTGCCAGGACTTCGCGGTGATGGTCCAAAACCAGAGTGGGAACGGAGCGGACTTGTATCGCAGTCTCTGCTTCCGCTGCTATCACACTCAAATGCAGCGAAAACGGATAGCACAGCGTAGGCAAAAACGGGTCGTTTTGGATGGACTTTCAGACGACCTACTCGACAATCTACATCAGCGGCCGCGCAAGCCGCTCACGCCGAAGTATCGCGCGCTGGAGCAAAGACGTCGGCAAGCGCAAATGGTGGCGCGACGTGAGCGCAACGAGACAGCAATCAATTCGAGTCGAATAAGACGGGTCGCTCGCGCGGCAGCTCTGGCCGGCCGGGCGGGGTAAGACAAGCTGGGTCACTGTCTAAACGAATAATTCCCTCGCGCTTCTACCTAACCGCCTGTGTAACTGGATTTACTGCACGTGGCGAGGACTGGCTAAAACCGGACCTGCCGAGTGATCTTAACCGCGAAGCCTCGATTGACAAGGCCGGGAAACCCACCCACTAGCGTGTCACGGGTTTCGGTGTAGACAACGAAGAGATCGCTTCCAGGCTGATACTCCCATCGGTAGCGCACGTTCGTGCCCACGGAATCTCCATTCGAGCTGTACTGCGTTAGTGCTTCAACGAACATTCGGGGCGTCATCGTAACAACCGCACGTAGTCGTCCAATCTTTGTCTCGAATTGACCTTGCGGCAGGTCGATGAAATTCACAGCCAAGCTCGGCTCGATTCCAAACTTCGTTCCCAACTTCATGCGTCCATTGAAGCTGACTTCCGAGCGTTTACCACCATAGAACGTGCCGGCCTGAAACCCTACGCTACCGGAGATTAGTCGTTGCTGACCGATTGTGTACCGCGACTGCACCGTCTCAAAGTCATAGCCGCCCACGGGGATCACGACCCCGCTCGCGATCGTAAACGGCTCAGTCAGGAACTCATACTGACGTGAGTAATGGTTACGCCACCGTTCGCCGTTTTCAAACTGAAGATCGAATCTGGCGATCGCCTCACGGGTCTCGAGCGCGCCGGTTGAGGCGGAAGTGGTGTATTCAAGGCTCGCCTGGAGAGTGTATTTCCGCACCACATTGCTTGAGATGTGTCTCGGGCTGAAGCGAATCTCACCGAAGCTACGCCGGAAATCCTCTCGGCGCATGAATCCAACCTCAGGATTAAAATCTTTCCCTACCTTGAGATGCTCAACGACGAATCCGTATCGGTCACCGTTGTTTTCCATTCTTGTGCGATAGCTGGAGTCGTCGCCAGTTCGCCCCTTGGTCTGTGTCTGAGCGTAGTAGGCGTCAATGAAGAAGTTCGAAAAGAACGCAAGTCGGGTATCGAGACCGTAGACCGAGTTCGACCCGGGCCCGTCAAGTGCCTTTGAGCGGTGGGTAGCGATCACGCCAACTGTGCTGCGATCTAGAATGTCTCGTTTCAGTCGGACGACAGAGAAGTTCGTTGGCTTAACGGTGTTCGTGGGACCATCATCAGTCTGGATGTTTAAGAGTCCAACCGCATAAGGCCCGGCCCGGCCCGTCACTCGCCCGCCGCCGAGAATGGGAATTGGCTGACCTTCGTCCAGGCCGATTCTTCGGCTAAAGAACAGGAGTGGTGCGTCGCCCGATGGCAGGCTAGAGAATCTCGGTCCTGCTCCCCCAAAATAAAAAATGTCTCGACCTTCAAGAAAGAACGAACGCTTTTCTGGAAAGAATAATCCGAACCGTGTCAGGTTCACCTGCATCTCATCTACTTCTACCTGAGCGAAGTCGGTGTTGTAGGTGAGGTCGGCGGTCAATCCTTTCGTTAGGCCGTACTTGACATCTATACCAGCGTCGCCTTCCAAAGTATTGGTGAACGACGGCGTTGCGGCATGGTCGGTCATGACCGTAGAGATACCGTAAGGCTTCAGTTCGAGATTGGTCGAGGACGCCGGTGTCTCAAGCCCGACGAGCGTAGCGGATGACGAAAATTTCCAGATGCCAACACGTCCGTACGATGCCGGGATTGGACTTAGTAATGAGATTTCCTCGTAGCGAATGAGCTTTCGCCGGACATTGATGCCCCAGACCTGCGGACCGTCCCCCGGGTAGCGGAGCGATTTGAACGGGATAGCCATTTCAAGGCTCCAACCGCCATCGAAAAAAGCAGACCGCGTCTCCCAGGCCGTGTCCCAATCCGCATTCTCAGAGCGTTCGTCAGTTACAAGTGCATCGTACACGCCTCCGAGTACGTTGGTCTCAAAGTAATACCCATTGCGCCGGTCATAGAAAGTGTCGAGTGTCAGCGTAATCGTGTCATCTCTAGCGATCCCCAAATTACCTCGACGCATTTCCTTTGCCACGATTCGTTCCGGTTCGGAATCCCAGCAGCGGACGGAAAAATAGAACGTTGTATCGTCAAAAAACACCCAGATTTCAGTGTCTTGGGTCGGCGGCTCGCCTTCGCTTGGTTCTTGCTGAACGAAGCCGCCAATGCTCGGCACGGCAGCGTATATGCCATCGTCGAGCCGCCCGTCGATACGGAGTGATTCGTCGAGCCGCACCGCGCGAAGTGTCACACGCCCCAGTTCATCACGCGCGACCATGGCTGGCGGGATCGGCGGCGGTGGGCCATCGATGTTAACCGTGAGGTTATCCTGTCGGGAATCAGTAGGGACAGGCACAGTCTGGGCCGCGGCATACACCACGCTTGAGAAGGCCAAGCCGAGGTGAAGCATCACAACGAGTGGCGAATTAATACTGTGCATCAATCGTAGTAAAACCGAGGTCACAGTTCGAAAGTGGCCGGAAGGAGCATGTTTGTACTCAGGTTGGCCACTGGCAGTCCCGAAGTACCTCGTGCTCTGTGCAATGCTGAATATCGTTCACAGGGGCCATTCACTGGTCACCAGCCTCCTTCACATACCGGGCAACCTGTTCGTGCGTGGCAAACCAGACACCACCCTTGATTTTCATATGGCGGATCAACCCTTCTAGGGCAGCCACGCGGGAACGGTGGCCCATGATGTGCGGATGCATCGTGAGGACGAACAATCCTCCTTCCTCCCAGGCTACGTCAAACTCGCTCCGAAACACCTTAATCATTAGTTCTGGTACCGGTAAGGAGCCGTTTGTGTTACCCCCAAAATACGGGAAGTCGTCAAGAATCCGCTCAATTGGCAGTTCCACCACGCCGCTCGGCTCACCATCAATCAGGATCTCGTACGCATCGTCACTCGCCATAAGCGAGCTGTCGTAGAGGAAGCCAGCGTCCTTGATCTGCTCCACTGTGTAGTTGCTGAACTGCCATGAGGGTGCACGATATCCAACCGGCCGTTTACCAATTGCTGTTGTGAGTGTATCGATCGCCTGGTCGAGTAGGCGTTGCTCTTCCCCTCGGTCGTCCAGCAACGGTAGGAGTTCATGGATCCAGCCGTGGACCCCAATCTCATGGATGTCATAGCTCAAGATACTCTCGACCATCTGCGGATGTAAAAGGTGGCTAACCGCAGGAATGAAGAAAGAGGCCGGGACGCTCTGTCGCTCCAGCATGCGCAAGAGGCGTGGCAGACCGTCTACCGCGCCGTATTCGCCGCGGGAGATGACCTCAGAATTGAGATTGCCCCGCGAGAGGGTTGCTGAGGCATTGTCGACGTCAAAGCTCAGTGCAACGGCAACCCGATTGTTTCCCGGCCACGATTTGGGTCTTAGGCGTCGCCCGGCACTGACGTGAAACATCTGCGCCCTAATCTCGTTGAGACTCAAACTGATTCCTGGGAGTGGGTGGGGCTCCGACTGCGCAAACACCGGCGAACCGAAGGTGAGAGTGGCGCACACGGTCGTCAAGACGAACAGTATTTTCATAAGAAGCTCCTCGGTCGACCTGACTGTTTAAACGAATCCAAGCAAGGGTCCGACGACGAGCATGATCGCCGTCATCCAGATGACCCAAGCCGCGCTGACCAGTACACCCGGAGTCAGCATCTCGTGCATCCGGTAGTAGCCTCTCGAATAAGTCAAGAGTGCGACTGCATCGAGCGGTAACAGGAACGCGCACGAGGCGGTGAATGCAACAGGGAGAGCATAGAGCGCGGGGTTTACACCGGCGTTGATGGCGAGCAGCGCGATGGGTGGAATAACGACCGCATTGACTACCGGACCAATCGGCAGCGCTAGGTGAATGACCACCGTGAACGCGCTGATGGCGAGGAGCACGAGGATAATGTGCCAGCTGGCGACCCCCCCGAGCGCTAGGCCCACGAGCCAGGTAGCCAAGCCGGTAGTGACCGAGGCGGTGCCGAGCGATGTCACCCCGCCGATCATCAGCATCGTGTCCCAACCGGTCGCGCGCTCGGCCTGTTTCCAAGTCAACAGCCGTATGCCAGGGAAAAACATCACAATGGCGCCGCCTAAGCCAACAGTGAGTACATCGAGAAACTCGATCCAGCTACCCGCGATCCAGAGAACCATCATTATCGATAGCAAGGTGACCGTTTTCCGTTCGGGCGCTGACATCGGCCCAAGTTCCGCTCGCTCACGCTCTATCACGCTCGCGTCACCAATCGTCGGGATCTCAGGTGGGAAGCTCCGTAATATTGCCCAGCATGCAATGGGCACAAGGCCTACGGACATTGGTATCCCGATCGCCATCCACTCGACGAACGAAACAGTAACGTTACCGAATTCCTCGATGAAGTGGAGGCCGAGGATATTTACTGAGCTACCAGCAGGGGTAGTCACGCCCCCGATGAGTGAACCGATTGGTATGCCGACCATGATCGCCTTGCCAATCGCTGACTTACCAGGTTCGAGGTTCAACCGCGACATAACACCGAGACCAATACTCATGAAAATGGCGCATGCGGGCACGTCGGAGATGACCATCGAGGTCGCCGCCGTTCCAACGATGAGTGCGGTGACCACCCGCCGACTGTCAGTGCCTGCACGTGCGAGCAACCAATACGCAAACCGTCGGTCAAGGCCAGCGTTGGTTACTGCTGCCGCAATGCAGAACATCGCTAGCACGAAAAAGAAAACCGGGCTCACGAACGCATTGAACGCTGCATCGAGCTCGGCGACACGCAAAAGTGGCTGCAGAACGATGACGAGCAGTGCCGTAACGGCGATCGGAAGTGCCTCCGTCGCCCATAGAATGATGGCTGCTAGAAAGATGGCACCAAGCCGCTGGGCTTCAGGCGGTAGATTAGCGGGACTCGGCAGTAGTAACACGAGGACCGCTGCGGTGATTGCGCCAGCGATCCCGATGATGGTCTTGCGACCGTCTGCAATGACTTCGACCGATCCGTTCGGTGTGTTGCCGAGGCTTGATTCGGACATAGTGGCTGAAAGATCGACGACTGGGGACCCACGCGCCTTCGGCTTAGAACTTCAGTTTGTAGACCTCGGTGGCGGTGTCTTCAAAAATCCGCTGCCGATCGGACTCACTCAGCCAGTCAATCGCGTCGATCTTCGACTTAACATCGTCAATCCACTCACCTGTTTTCGGATCTTTAGCCGTGCCGATTCCAGGTTTCTCTGAGCCAAACATGCACCGGTCTGGTCCGACCCATTTGAAGAGCAGATCGAGTGACTCTTGCGTGTACAGGCACGTGTCGAAATAGAGTTTCCGAAGCTCATCTTCAAAGGCGACGCTCTTGCGTCTCGACCACATAGCGCGGTATCGGCCGATCTGATAGGGGATGGCACCACCTCCGTGCGAGACGATCAGCCTCAGTTTGGGAAAATCATCAAATACGGTCGAACTGAGCAGCGAGACAATCGCGATGCTCTCTTCGTTGATGAAGTGTAGCGAGTACGGTTCACGCGGACTCCGACAACCGGCAGAATGTACGAGTGCCGGCACATCCAACTCGACCAGCTTGGCATAGAGTGGATACCAATATTCATCACCGAGACCCGGAGGGGTCGGTCCCTGCCCTTCGTTCGGGTCGGGGTTGATCAAGCAACCGACAAAACCCAATTCTTTGATGCAACGCTCCAACTCGTTCAGTGAGTTCTCCACACTCACACCCATGTTCTGCGGTAATCCAGCGACGCCACGAAAAGTGTCAGGCAGGAGTTCGCACTGTCGGTGGATGATGTTGTTGGTTTCTTCGATGTACCACCGGACGAGTTTTTCGGGTTTCTCGCTGTGCATCATCGTGTACGGCCGCGGTGAGACAAGTTGCATGTCGGTGCCGACCTGCTTCAGCTGTTCAAGATGAGACACGGTCCGAAAAGTTGGCGTATTTAGCGCCGCGAGAATCTGCTCATCAGAGATGCTGATTCTGCCACGTCCGTGCGCACCGCGATGGGCGAGTAGACCAGCCTTGTACGCATAGAGTTCCTGCGGTGCGGTGACATGCGCGTGTGTATCGATAACTCTCATAACTCGACTCCGAATCATTGGCTGTAGTGGAACTGTAGGGGAAGTCTGGGGGGCCAGCCTGGTCCCAGCGGATAATTTATGTGAAAAATTATCCCTGTCAAGAGAGAATGATCCGTTTGCTGCTAGGCGCGGGTCGCTTGGCGCCTGATTTAGGAGGAGAAAGGTCGTTTATGCTGTCTGACGCTGCTGTGGCACGTCTTCGCTCTTTGGACACCTGTGCAGTCTCTGATGCGCTGGACCAACTGGGTCTTCCGGGTACAGTTATTGGAATCCACCGGGTTTCCGCGGAGCGCCGGATCGTGGGCCGCGTCATACCGGTTAAGCTCGGCCCGGCTGGTGAAGGTGTGGCGAGTCGCCATTTGTGCAGTGCCGCCATTGAGGCCGGCACCTCCAATGATGTGATTGTTGTTGAGCATCACAGCCGCCAGGACGCTGCCGGCTGGGGTGGCTTGCTGTCAGCGGCCGCTAGTCTTCGCGGTATCTCGGGGACCATCGTGGATGGTGCGGTTCGTGACGTTGACGACAGTCGGGATCTTGATTACCCGGTATTTGCGCGCACGGTGGTTCCGCTCACGGCGCGTGGACGTGTGACCGAGCATGCATGGAACGAGCCGATCGTGGTTGGCGGTGTTGATGTGAAGTCTGGCGATCTCGTAATTGCCGACGGAAGCGGAGTGGTATTCGTCGACGCCGCCCGAAGTACGGAGGTTTTAGAGATCGCCGAGTCGATCGCCGCGCGCGAAGCAAGGTTAACAACTGCAGTGCGAACCGGTACGCCGGTCAGTCGTGTCATGGATGGTAACTACGAGTCCATGTTAGATCAGCGACGGTCGAGCGAATGAAGGTGGGGGTATGGAGTCTGTGCTATCGGAACTAAAGAAGCTTTCAGCAACGACGGTAAGTGATGCGCTCGACCGTCTCGGCATCGCTGGCCAGTGCCTGGGAATCAAGCCCCTTGCGCCAGAGTTTCGGCTGTGCGGCCGCGCGTTCACAATGCGAACCGTGCCTGTCGCTGGCGAACCCGGCTCGGTCGGCGACTACATCGATGACGTGCCCGAAGGAGAAGTGGTAGTTATCGATAACGCCGGACGTCCAGACATGACAGTTTGGGGCGACATTCTGACGTTCGTTGCGCATCGACGCCGAGTCGGTGGAAGCGTCATTGATGGACATTGCCGCGATATCTCGCTAAGTCTTGAACTGCAGTACCCAATATTTAGCCGAGGCTGGTCAATGCGTACTGGCAAGGATCGCGTGCAGCTGGATGCGATGGACGTACCGGTCCTGATTGGTGGCACAGAAGTGTCTCCTGGCGATTTGCTTCTCGGTGATGCCGATGGTGTAGTCGCAGTGCCGCGGTCGCGGGAGGTTGAGGTCGTGGCTCTAGCGAAGGAGATTGAAGAAGCCGAGGACCGGATTCGTACAGCGGTTGAGAGCGGCATGCGTCTTGACGAAGCTCGGAAACAATTCAAGTATTTCGAGCTCCAGCGGCGAGAGGCCAAGTAGTTGTGAACGTTCGTGAAGAACAATTCGACGGTGCCTTAGTCGCGGAAGCGGCGGTTTTCTCTTCGGCGACACTCCATGAAGCTGCAGGACAAACCGGTGCGCTCCCGCACGCAATCAAGCCTCTGATGGACTCGATGCGAGTGTGTGGTCCCGCGCTCACCGTGCAGGGCGCACCGGGAGACAACCTCTGGTTGCACCGGGCGATCGCCCAGGCCCGGTTGGGTGAGGTCCTGGTGGTGGCCGTCGGCGGAGCTCACGAGTTTGGGTACTGGGGTGGAATTATGACAACGGCTTCGGTCGCTCGTGGGCTCGGGGGCTTGGTCATCGAAGGCTGTGTGCGGGATGGTGACGAGCTTGCCACATCGGGCTTTCCAGTTTTTTCGTGCGGCCGGGCAATCCGCGGTACGACCAAAGTGGTTGATGCCGCTGGACATGTGGGGCAGCCAATCGTGATAGGCGATATTACAGTCGCCTCGGGAGACCTAGTTGTCGGGGACGCCGACGGCGTGGTCGTTCTCGCCCGCGACTCAGTGCAGAAAGTTCTTGCTGCGGCGCGTGCGAGGGAGAAAAAGGAGGCTTCGATCGCAGGCGCCCTTCGACAAGGGCGTACGACATTAGAAGTCTATGGCTGGGAGTAACAAGTTCTCACCAGGCCAATGAAAAAACTATGCAGAAAATAGACATTTTCAATCACATCTTTCCCGAACCGTTTAATAAGCTGATGATGCAAGTCGCTGGTGATTTCAAGGACATCGGGCAACGGGTCCGGGGCATTCCGATGCTGGTGGACCTCGATGAGCGATTTCGTGTAATGGATCAGTTCGGTCCCGACTACCGACAAATTCTGTCACTTGCCTCACCGCCACTTGAAGTCCTGGGTGGTCCGGAGGTCTCGACCCAACTGGCTCAGGCTGCCAACGACGGGATGGCTGAACTGGTGCAGCGACACCCCGATCGGTTTCCCGGCTTCGTCGCTTCGCTTCCGATGAATGCGTCCGAGGGGATCGTCACTGAAGCCCACCGCGCCGTTAATGACCTCGGTGCGTGCGGGGTTCAGGTGTTCACGAATATTAATGGACAACCATTGACCGCGCCTGAGTTCAGGCCACTCTTCGGGGCGATGGCCGAGCATGACCTGCCGATCTGGATGCATCCAGCGCGCGGGGCCAGTTTCACCGACTATCTGACCGAGACCAGTTCAAAATACGAGATTTGGTGGACCTTCGGTTGGCCGTATGAGACAAGCGCTACGATGGCACGGATCGTCTTTGAAGGATTACTCAACGACTATCCGTCATTGAAAATCATTACGCATCACATGGGCGGTATGGTGCCGTATTTCGAAGGTCGCGTCGGACCCGGTTGGGACCAACTCGGTAGTCGAACCTCGGACGAGAATTTGGGCGCTGTGCTTAAGCGACTGGAGACGCGGCCGATCGACTTATTCCGCATGTTTTATGCTGATACGGCAGTCTTCGGCTCCCGCGCGGCGACAATCTGTGGCATCAGCTTCTTTGGTGCCGACCATGTCGTCTTTGCATCCGACTCGCCGTTCGACCCCGAGAAGGGGCCGATGTATATCAGAGAGACGATCAAGATCATCGACGAACTCGAATTGAGCGAAACCGATCGCGATAAGATCTATCGCGCGAACGCCGTCAGGCTGCTGAAGCTGAAGGACCGTTGACACCAAGCTGAAGGAATGAGATTCATGCTGCGTCACAGATCGCTTCTCGTCGCTTTCGTGCTGGTCAGCGCCTGCGCGCCACCACCCGACCACGATCTCATTCTTCGTAACGGCACAATCGTTGACGGTATAGGGACGCCCAGCTTTGTCGGCGATCTCGCAATCAATGATGATCGAATCACTGCAGTTGGTGATTTGGGCGATTCGCGCGGTGTGACTGAGTTGGATGTCTCGGGGCTTGTGGTCGCTCCCGGCTTCATCAACATGCTGAGCTGGGCCGGTGAGGCGTTATTGGAAGACGGCCGGTCTCAGGGCGACATCCGGCAGGGAGTGACCCTCGAAGTTTTTGGTGAGGGGGTGTCAGGCGGTCCCTTGACTGATCAGATGAAGACGTTAGAGGTAACGAGTCAAGGCGACATTAAGTTCGATGTTGAATGGACGACGCTTGGTGATTACCTCGAACACCTTGCGGGTAAGGGCGTGTCGCCGAATATCGCATCGTTTGTCGGTGCCACGACGCTTCGGGTCCATGAGATTGGTTACGAGGATCGTCCACCGACTGTGGATGAACTAGACCGCATGCGGGACTTAGTGCGGCAGGCAATGGAGGAGGGCGCTATCGGCATTGGCTCATCGCTTATTTATTCGCCAGGCTTCTACGCAAAAACGGACGAATTAATTGAGCTAACGAAGGTCGCTGCTGAGTATGGCGGGCTATACATCTCGCATATGCGCAGTGAAGGCAACGCGCTGCTTGAGTCGGTTGATGAACTACTGAGAATCGCGCGTGAAAGTGGAATACGAGCCGAGATTTATCACCTGAAAGCTGCCGGCCAATCCAACTGGGACAAGCTTGGCGATGTCATCGAGCGGGTTGAAGCAGCGCGTAGTGAGGGGCTCGAGATCACCGCCAACATGTACACCTACACGGCCGGTTCGACCGGCTTGGATGCTGGAATGCCACCGTGGGTGCAGGAAGGTGGCTACAACGCCTGGGCCGACCGGCTTCAGGACCCGGTCGTCCGCGACCGAGTTCGACAGGAGATGACGACGCCGACCAACGAATGGGAGAATCTGCTGCTGGCAGCTGGTGCTGAGGGGACGCTTCTGGTCGGTTTTATGAACGCTAGTTTGCGAGGGTACATAGGCCAAACCTTGGCTGAGGTAGCGGCGGCACGTGGGACCTCGATGTCCGATACTGCGATGGACCTCGTTGTTGAAGATGGTAGCCGTGTGCAAGTCGTTTACTTCTTGATGTCGGAAGAGAACGTCGCTCGGCAAATTGGCCTGCCGTGGATTAGCTATTGTTCGGATGCTGGCTCATACGCCTCCGAGGGGATTTTCTTAAATTCCTCAACGCATCCGCGTGCGTATGGCAATTTTGCGAGGCTACTCGGACGCTACGTCCGCGACGAACGGATCATTTCCCTGGAAGAAGCTATCCGTAAACTGACGTCGCTGCCTGCTGGGAATCTGCGGATCCGCGATCGGGGCCAACTCAGCGCGGGCTACTTTGCAGACGTTGTCGCTTTTGACCCGGCCCAAATCCAAGATCACGCGACCTACGAGGACCCGCACCAATATGCCACAGGTATGGTGCATGTCTGGGTAAATGGCACACAGGTGCTACGAGACGGCGAGCACACCGGTGCAACGCCTGGACGCGTGGTCCGTGGCCCCGGCTGGACCGGTTGGTCAGCGGTCGACGGCTCCTAATCCGGTTAACTACTACGTTGGCGAATCTTTCGCCGCCAATTGTTGCAGTCGGTACTCCGGTTTAATTAAGAACATGGCTGTCGCGCAGGCAAGCATGATGCCGACTAAGGTGAAGAATGCTGGATAATATGTGTTGCCAGCCTGTCCATACCACCAACCGACCGTGATCGGACCAAGCATTAAGCCAAGCGCTGTTATGGAGCTAAACGTTCCGAGAATTTTTCCCAGATGACCCGGACCAAAAGTGTGTTTCGCGACCACTGGTTCTTCCATCAGAACGCCCCCGTGCGCAAATCCCCGTGCTAGCTGGAAGATGACCAGGGTGACCATTCCCTGTATTCCGAAGGCGAGCGCGATATAGAACGCGATCATTACGTAGCAGACGGAAATCCCTTTGAGTGAATACCGATCGAAGAACCAACCAAAAAAGATCTTTGACGAAAAGCCTAAGATGAACGACAAACTTACGGTGAAAGCCACTCGAGTCAACGTGAAGCCTAGGTCTTTCACCAGAAATGGGGTCACGTTTTGAGTGAACCCCTGATCCACGAATCCAATGAAGAACTGCACCACACAAAGTACCCAAAACACTGGCTTCCTCAAAATGTTCGAAAAGCTGGACCCAATGTCGCCCCGGGTTTCTTCAATTAGCCGACCTTTGACGAATGTGCGTGGACTGGCCGGTTGATTACCGAATTCTCGACTAACTTCGTCCTTCGTCGGAGCATCCTTCACTATGAAGTACACGACTGGGAAGACTATGAAAAGGATCGCGAGGCTCATGATTGGGAGCCCATTGTTCCAGCCAAAGGTTTCGATCAACCAGGCAAAGAAGACAGGGAATACCATGCCGGAGATGCTCGTTGCACTCGCTGCCAAGCCGAGTGCCAAACCTAATCGCCGATTAAACCAGCGGGCGACCAAAGTCTTAGTTGCCAAAAGGAGTGGAATCGAGGAAAACCCGAGCGGAATTCCAGCAAGCCACCACATCCATTTCCCATCAACGAAATGGAAGTAAACAAAGCCCAGCCCCGTCATAGTGGCGCAAACGTACAAGATGGTTTTGACGCCGAAGCGATCAATCAGGAAGCCAGCCCCGAATGCCACAATGGCCGCGGTGCCGGACTTCACTGAATAAATCGATACGACTTCGGCTCGGGTCAGATTCAGTGCATCCTCAACTGCCGGATACATCAACTGGAGCATCATATTCGCAGTGGAGAAAATAAAAATGACACATGGGAAGACGGCCGCAACATTCCACCATCCGTAGTACATCTTGCCGTCAGGGCCTTTTATTTCTGACTGTATTTCGCGAAACACTCTGGCGAAGCGATTACTCATAGCCAATTCTTTCGGTCAATAGCGACGATGTTGGACACGATGATCAATTAACAGAATGCCGGTAAGAGTTTTACACGGACTTCAGGGTTTTTTCAGGCGTCTGCGCTAGACGTCAATTCACCCGCCACGGAGCAAGCGTACCCCTGGCGATCTTCCAAACCTGTTTCAAAGATGCCACGGTCTGCCACCCAGCGCTGCGTACTGTCGAAAATACGTCGGTCGTAGGGTAAGAACACAATCCGTTCACCTGGGCCGAACATCCTCAGGTCCATTACGTCGTGCCACCGGGGCGGAAAGAACTTTTTGTAGAAGTGCGTGTAACGTTCTGGACGAAGGTCGATGTCCACCTGTGCACGCTTCAATGCACGGTAGTACTTTCTAACGTCATCTTCATTGGTGCCGTTCGGAACAAGCGCCGCAATCATGAACGTTGTGTCGAGAATCTTTCGAAAGCCCAGTTGCTCGGCAAGATACAGCTGTCTTGCCCCTTTAACCCACCGGCTGTTACAAATTACCTTAGCTTCGCTGGATCACGTACGCGGCCACGGCACCACCAAACATATCGTTGACCTAGATCCGCTCGACACCGGGGTTATTAATCCTTGCGGCAAGTCGCGCTGCCGCTGCTCAGGTAAAAACGATATTGTCCCCGTAGCTGTCGCAAACAATAGCCGATCTGGCCGCAAGAGACTACACGTCCCTGTTTGTGCGTCTGCTCCAGTACCAAAACGCTGGTATACCAGTGAGCACAAGACTGGTCCCGATAATTGCATCCCATGGATGGCTCCACAGGGTTTGCAAAACTAACGCCCAGGCGACAGTGCCAAAAATTACCGGAATATATGGGTAGCCAGCGACTTCGTGAGGTCGAGAGTCATTTTGACGACGATACCGAAGGGTAACCACGGCGAACGCACCGAGCATGTAGAAAAGCCACACGGCCACTACGACATAGGTGAAAAGTTGTTCATAACGGCCCGTAAAGGCTAGGAAACTGGCCCAGATGCCCTGACATAACAGTGCGTTGCCTGGCACCTTCTGCTCATTGACCGTCGCTGCCCAGTTCACGAAGAGGCCATCACGAGCCAAAGCGTAAGTAACGCGAGCACCCGAGAAGAGTAAGCCATTGACCGCGGCCAAGCAGGAAGCGATAACTGCTAATGTAACTACCCGGCCACCGACACCGCCGAACACGTGTGTCGCAGCGTCGGCCACGATCCGTTGGGAGTCGAACGCGTCGATTGGCGGAAGTGCCCAAAGAACCCCAGAGGTTAATAGCAAAGCGAGCACAGTCGTGGCAATCACGGAATAGGACATAGCACGAGGAAGGGTAACTGACGGGTTCCGGAGTTCGCCGCCAACTAAAGTCACCCCGGTCCAGCCACTGAACGCCCAGAGTGCCGCGGCCACGGCTGCACCAAAGCCGGCGACGGTGCGGGTCAGAGTCGCGTCAGGAAACGGCGCACGAAAGGTATCCATTCCATCGCCGCCGTACCAGAAAAAACCGACAACCATCATGATCAATAACACGAGCTTGACGACCGTCAAGACATTTTGGATTGCGGCGCTGCGACGAAGGCCTGACGCATTCCAAATCGACAATCCCAAGATCAGTGCGACCGCACCGCCTGTTGTCATCACTGGGCTGAGTGGAGTCAAAGCGCCTACGTAGGTCATGCCCGCGATGGCTAAGGCGGCGATCGAGGCCGGTTGGATGACCATCAGCAGTATCCAGCCGAATAGAAACCCCCAAAGTGGGGAATATGCTTGTCCAAGAAAGACGTAGGGTCCGCCCGCCTGCGGATAGCGCGCGCCGAGTTCCGAGAAGGTTGCCGCACCACACCACGTAATCGCGCCAGCAGTTAGCCATGCGAGGGCCGACAACCAAGCCGTGCCGGTGTTGTTGATCACGACACCTGGGATAACGAAGAGGGCTGTAGCCAGCATAACGCCGATGTTAAGCATCAGCGCATCTAGTAGCGTCAGTTCTCGTGTGGTAATCGACACCGATGGTTCTGGTCTAGAAACGAGATAATGTCACGGGCATCGGTCCGCATTGCAATGCGGGCAGGGCCGCCACCGATGCACGAACGCGTCACCATTTGAAAATGTTTCGGATTTACCGTCGTAAGACGTCGGCTGGTGCCGCCACGTCTGCAGTCTAGTGGTCTGATCCTTGCAAAGCAAGCAACTGAAGTGGCTGTGTGCCAAGGAAGCACGTACACGGCCGTCCCGTTCCAGGCCTGTCATACGAAGATATCCCTTCGCCCGGTGAAGAGAATCCCCGATGACTTGTTCCGCACTGTCCTTCGTGACATCGGATGCCCCAGAACGATCTATAATCACGGTCCTTCTGTGGGAACCTTATTGATGCCGACTTGGACGTTTAGAGCGCGAGTTACAGTTGGCGTGTCCGTGCTTCTAATGGTCACCGGCTGCTCGGCGGTTCCGGATGAGCCGGCGGCAGTTGGGGAACGACCACCGAACGTGGTGATTCTTTTCGCCGACGACCTTGGATATGGCGACTTGGGTGTTTATGGGCATCCGACAATCCGGACCCCCAATCTCGATCAGATGGCAGCGGAAGGGCAGAAATGGACTACCTTCTACGTCGGTGCCCCGGTCTGCTCACCAAGCCGGGCTGCATTGCTAACTGGGCGATTGCCAGTTCGTAGTGGCATGTATGGCACGAGGGAACGCACCCGTGTTCTCTTTCCAGACACCCCTAGCGGCATTAGCGCCGATGAGACCACACTGGCTGAGGCACTCGGCGCGCGCGGCTATGCCACGGGTATCTTTGGGAAGTGGCACCTTGGCCATTTACCAGCCTATCTTCCTATGGCTCACGGGTTCGACCAATGGCTTGGTCTACCGTACTCCAACGACATGCAGCAGACGATTAACCGCGACGCCCCGTTTTTGGCGTCAATTTTTCTCGAGCCAAAAAGTGAATACTGGAACGTCCCGCTCATGCGCAACGATGAAGTTATCCAGCTGCCCGCAGATCAAACTCAGCTGACGCGCCGTTATACCGAGGAAGCGCAGGGATTCATCGAGGCGAACCAAGAACAACCGTTCTTTCTGTATCTGCCGTACACCATGCCGCACGTTCCACTGTTCACGGACGAGACGTTCGTTGATGCGAGTGCTGCCGGCCTTTATGGCGACGTGATCGAAGAAATTGATTGGAGCGTCGGACAAATTCTTAGTACGTTGCGCCTACAAGGACTGGACAAGCGAACCATCGTGCTATTTACCAGCGACAATGGTCCATGGCTCGTCTACAAACAGCAGGGTGGTTCGGCCGGGCTCTTACAGCAAGGCAAGGCCACGACTTTTGAGGGCGGAATGCGTGTGCCAGCAATCTTCTGGTGGCCAGGCACAATTTCTCCGGCAACGGTTCACGAAATAGGATCAACGCTCGACGTCTTCACGACGGCGATTACCTTGACTGACGGTGCAGTACCAGCTGACAGACCAATCGATAGTCTCGATTTGACACCGGTGCTGCTTCAGGCCGGTGCAAGCCCGCGGAACACCATGCCTTACTACCGAGCCGATGAGTTGTATGCCATGCGCAAAGGGATGTTCAAGGCTCACTTTATAACGGAGGGTTCGTACGGCGAGCCACCAGCGCGTAAGGAGCACGACCCGCCGCTGCTCTACCACCTCGGCGAAGACCCCGCGGAACGATTCGACGTTGGCTCTCAGTATCCCGGAGTGATCGCCGATATCCTTGCTGAGGTCGAGATCCACCGTGAGGGCTTAGAGGTCGCCGATTCGGTTTTTGACCTACGGCCGCCCCTGGAGTGAATTTGCTACTTCGCTGTCTCGAGGTTTTGGCAGCGCAATTCTAAAGACCTTGTTCACCTCGGACAGAGATACATACGTGGCCCCAACTACCCACCGTTACCCAGCTCCGGCGATCGCAGGCCGGTGCTGGCCTACGCCCGTCACTTGTTCGAACGCGTAAGCAAGCTGGAGTAGTCCGAAATCATCTTCGGTGCGTCCTACAATCTGGATACCTACCGGCAAGCCAGTGTTTGTGAAGCCGCAGGGCACTGCAATTGCCGGGAGTCCGGTAACCGAGATGAAGTAGCACGACCGCATCCAGTCAAGATAAGTCTGAAGCACCTCGCCGTTGATCTCGGTGACGTAAGGGGTGTTGACATCAAACGGCGGCACCTGACTCACCGGAAGTACTAGAAACGCGAACGTTTCAAAAAAATCCTCGACTCGTTGCGCCAACTTAGTCCAGGCGACTGTAGCTCGATCGAGCTGTTGAGCATTGAGCCGGCGGCCTTCTTCGATATTCCAAACGACGGAGTCTTTGAGGACAGCACGATGTGAGTCAAGCAGCTTCCCGAATGCGAACTCGTAGTACCAGGCTCTCCAGACGCGGAAGATTTCATCCGCATCTGACAGGTCGGGTTCTGCGTCGTCAACTTGACACCCGAGTGTCTCAAGCATTGCTCGATTTGGCTCTACGACGGCGGTCACACGACCATCTATTGGTAGACCACCCAACGAACGGCTCCATGCGACGCGTGTACCACTGAAATCGCGGATGAGAGACTGTCTGAAAGACAAGCCTGGCTCAGGTAGTGCAATCGGTGAACGCGCATCGGGACCAGCGATCACACTCAACATCAATGCAACATCTTCCACCGTTCGGGCTATTGGTCCCTGTACGTCAAGCCGAAACTCCGGAACCGGCGTTGGCCATACTGGTATCCGCCCCGCTGACGGCCTGAGCCCAACGACGTTACAAAATCCGGCGGGATTCCGTAGTGAACCGCCGAAGTCCGTTCCATCGGCGATGGGTGTCATTCCGGTAGCAACTGCGACCGCCGCACCGCCACTGCTCCCACCGCACGTCTTGGTTAGGTCGTACGGGTTCCGTGTTGCGCCGAAAACTTCGTTGAATGTTTGTGATCCCGCACCGAATTCCGGCGTGTTCGTCTTGCCGATCGTGAGCGCGCCGGCGTCACGCAAGCGCTCAACGATCAGTCCGTCGTGATCCGGTATTTGGTCGGCAAACACGCGGGAGCCGAGCGTGGTCCGAATGCCCCTAGTCGGTATCAAATCCTTGTGCGCAACCGGTATCCCGTGTAGTGGACCGACCGACTCGTCACGAGCGATTGCCTCATCGGCTTTCCCGGCAGCGGCCATCGCCTGCTCAGCCACGAGCGTTACAATGGCGTTGACTTTTGGATTCACATGTTCGATCTGTTCTAGATGAGCGGTCATCACCTCGCGTGCTGATACATCCTTGGTAGCTATACGTCCAGCAAGTTCGGTGGCGGTGAGGAAGCAAAGGTCGAGTTCTGACATTGCAAGCGTGGCCGAAGGGCCGATTATAGCTGTGGTTGGAAAGGTTAGGCAGCAGCGGTAAGATTTGGTTGCCCGCGGTTCCCGCGGCATTGACCACCCGTTCGGGAGGAGACCTGCATGAAGCTTGGTCGATTCATTGTTGATACTCACGTGCATGCTCAGCGGTTCGCGGCAGGCCCCGAGTTTGCGAAAGCGAAGCTGGATACCAGCAAGGCGCGCTACAGCGACCTCGGACGTGTTATGCGGGGCCTGACACCTTACGATAATTCTGCTCGACTCCTATACGACATGGACTGCTATGACGTTGACATGTGCGTGTTGCTTCCGGCGTTTGGCATGACGAATGCTCTCAATCTTGAAGTTGTCGAGCGACACCCCGACAAGTTCGTGGCGGTGTGTACCGCCATGGAGACGCAGCGGAAGGCGCGGAAGGGCGAGATCGAATGGACGCCTCAGGCGGCGGCGGAGGAAATTGACGAACTGCTGTCGACGGGCAAGTTCGTCGGGCTGGGCGAAGGGATGCCGGCAGATCACACGAACAAGCGGACACTCGGCCAGACGGAACGGATGGACCAGATCCGCCCGATTATGGACGTTGCGAAGAAACATAAATCCGTTGCACGTATCCATACCGGCGTCGTAATGGGCTATTCACTCACGCATCATTTTTGGCCTGAGTCGCTTAATCCGATTTGGGCCACCGACCTGGCTGCCGAATATCCCGACGTGCCTATCGTGCTTGACCACGGCGGCCTGCAAGGTTGGTGGTCGCAGCGATTCGTCGAGGAAGCGATGACCGTTGCGGCGGCCCACGACAATGTCTACCTTGAGACCGGGTTGTGGTGGACTGAGATGTACATGAAGGCCTTGCTCGACCCGAACATCGGTCCAGAAAAACTGCTTTGGGGCTGTGATTGGGGTGCTAGCATCCCATTCCATGCGCAATACGGGAACCAACCTCCAGCCTATGCTGTTCAGCTTCGAAAGGAACCCCTCGTTAGACATCAGGTGGATGTGTGGGGTTGGAGCTTGAAACAACTTCTACGTCTCGACATTGTGCAAGATGACCTCAACCTCATTCTTGGTGGTAACGCCGCACGACTCTATGGGTTGCCTGTACCGCATAAGCGGCTGTTCCGGCCGGTTGGCGGTGAATTGGTTCCTCAGCCTGGTGAGCGAGATTCGATTCCGCCCCGGTGTAGTTGATGTCGAGGTCCACCGGCCATCTCACGGTGGCGGGTACAACGATCCGAGCACAGGTGCCGTCGGCTAGTTCTGTAGGCGTTAGCGAGCGAGTTTGGCTGACCATTAATCCGGAACGTTGCACGTTGTTTGCTTCAAGGTAATTCAGTGATGGTAATGCTGCCCGACTATACGGTGCTAGACCCCGGCCTAGAACGCTTGACGCCGGCTGAGCTTCGCGCGCTTCAAGCTGAGCGGTTGCGGGAGATGGTTGCCTACGTGTACGACGCGACGCCATTCTGGCGGCGAAAATTCGCCCAGGCCGGCGTTATCCCTGGTGATATCAGCGGTCTCGAAGATCTTGCAAGTTTACCGTTCTGCACCAAGGAAGAACTACAAGCGGACCAGGTCGAGCATCCACCGTTCGGGTCGTACGTTGGCGCCGAGCGTACACGGCTGACGAAATTCATGACGACGTCTGGTACGACAGGTCGTCCGCTGCGGCGAGTCTTTTCAGGCCGCGACTGGGGTTACGTGCTCGACAGGTTTCAACGGAACCCACGTGTGGGGCCTGGTGACATTACGATGACCTTGGGACCGGTGGATGGTCTGATGGGACCAACGGCGGGAGCCGAAGGTGCCGCGCGTGCTGGAGCGATGGTTGTGCTGGCCGGCTTACTTGATTCAAAGACAAAGCTTCGGCTTATGGAAGAGATCCGTCCGACGAGTGTGAACGGCACAGCTTCGTATCTCTTGTACCTGATCGACCTTGCTCAGGAAATTGGCATTAATTTGCCCGGATTGGGAATTAGGGTTGTCCTGTCTGTCGGCGAGCCAGGTGCAGCAGTAGCCGCGACACGTAAACGACTAATGGATGGTTGGGGCACATTCGTCAATGACGGCTACGGCATGACCGAAATCTTCCCTCTTGGTGGAGGTTGTCGGCATTCCACTGCATTGCATATTGCTAGCGACCTGGTGATTACCGAAATCGTTGATCCTGATTCGGGCAAGCCCGTCTCTCCTGGTGAACCTGGTGAGGTTGTGTACACGAATCTGGTCGGCGACACGCAACCGCTGCTGCGGTATCGGACACGGGATATTGCGAGGCTGGCCGCCGACGATGCCTGCGCATGCGGCTTCACTGGTACTCGTTTGCGTGATGCGATTGAGGGTCGCGTCGATGACATGATTTGGTTTCGCGGCGCAAATCTGTATCCGTCCGCGATCGAGGGTGTTGTGCGCAGTTTCGCCGAATTGGGGCACGAGTATGAGATCGTCATTGGCGGCAGCGGGACGTTGCCGACACTGACCATCCGTGCTGAGATGAGGCCAGGCATTGAGGAAAATGCTAAGGCAGAGTTAGAGCAGCGACTCCGCCAAGCACTGTCTGCTGCTGTGCGCGTTAGGTCGAAACTTGAGCTTCTTCCCCCGGATACGCTCCCACCATGCGATACCCACGCGAAGGCGCATCGGGTTGTCGATAAGCGGTCGTCCTAGCAAGCCCAACGCTCAAGACGAAATGATTGTTTAGCAGCTTCCTTCGGTTCGCTCGACAGTGAGACCAAACATTGGCCGCAGCCACGTGCCGAGGATACCTCCGCAGAAAGCTGCCACGAGCCAGAGCCAGCCATGGAGACTACCTGAGGCAATCCCGCTAAAGTACGCACCGACATTGCACCCGTAGGCCTGTCGGGCGCCATACCCCAGCAGTAAGCCCCCCAAAATAGCTGCGACAAGTGACCGCCGCGGAATATGCCATACCGAACCGAAGCGTCCGGCGCACCCGGCCGCTGCCATCGCGCCAAGGAGGATTCCGAGGTTCATGACAGTTGTGATGTCGGTGACTAAACTGTTTTCGAGTGCCACGGCTCTGTAGGGTGACGACCAGTAGGGCCAAGATGCCGGGTCAAATCCGATCACCCCGGCCATTTTTGACCCCCAGAGCGCGAAGCCCGAGGTCACCCCCCAGGGTCGTCCAGCTAGGGCCAGCGTAGCAAAGTTGGCGAGTGCTAAACCGATAGCGCTAACGACAAGCGGCCAAGGTCCCCTCAGGAGACGAGCAACCCCATGCCGTCTTGGGTCTTCTTCTTTTTCGGACCACCTGACCTGTCCATGCCGCTGACGCTCCCCAATCAGTGTGATGGCTACCACCACTCCGAACATCGCAAAACTTATTGTGAGTCCACCGATCAGACCGAAGTTCGTGAGCAGTGACACCGCTGGGAGATCGGGCAGTGCCTTCCACCAGTGTTCGTGTGCCGCACCAAAGGTTGAGCCAACGATGAAGGCCCCAAGTGTGATGACTGAGCGTGTGTTACCGCCACCGGCGGCAAAGAGGGTCCCAGTCGCTCAACCGGCACCGAGTTGCATGCCGATACCAAACAGAAATGCGCCGGCTGCAACTGACAAACCCAGTGGGTCGACATTCCCACGGACCGAATCAGTGAAAATTGGTGTACCCGATGCCAGAACTGGGAAGAACAGGAGACAGGCCGCGGCCAGCATGAGCATCTGTGCTCGCAAACCGGTGCCGCGACGATCGGCGATAAACACCCGCCATGACGACGTGAACCCAAACGAGGCGTGATAAAGAAGTAAACCGATGACGCCGCCGACCAGAAACAACATGGCCTGTTGTATGTGCACGGTCCGTGTGAGGTAGACCATGCCGGTCGCAAATAGCACTGCGGCTGTTCCGATGACTCGCGTGTCGACGCTCGGTATTCCCACGGGCGTAGCCGCACCCGTTGAGTAAAACTGTTGCGGCATTATTAATTTACCCGTTAGTCGATTTTTGACTCGTCCTTGTACATAACTTTGTGTCGGGTATTCTTAATCCAAAGTTTGACCTGCTCGTCGGACATAACGTTGGCAGGGTCGAAGCGGTCCCAGTTCATAATCTGGTTTAGTCGTTTCTTCCAGCGCTTGTAAGATGGCTTGAGTGGTGGGCCGAAACACATGATGTCAACGAGCGATAACGCTTCTGGCACGCCAAGCATCGGTTTCACAACTTCCTGAATGCGCGCTTGTCCGATCGCTGTGACCCACCAGACGGCATAGCCAAGCGAGGCGGCAGCGAGGTGTGCCGACATCGTCGAGGCGGCGACACTTTGAAGCAAAATGCGTTCGGCGTTCTCTTTATACATCTGTGCTTGGGCTGAGTCGTCGGAGAGAACCGGAAACGCCTGAATGAAACGAAAGTCCGCAGCGACCACAATGAATCCAGGCGCAGTCTGCATCCCGGTATAGTTGGGTGTCGGGAAACTCATCTTCAGTTTGGCGCGCGTCTGCTGCTCTTCAACGAAAAGGTCGCCGATCGCAGTTTTTTGTGCGGGATCACGGACTACGATGTAGTGCCACGGTTGGCAGTTGGCACCGGAAGGCCCATGCCTCGCGGCCTCGAGAATCAGTTCGAAATGTTCGGTGGGGATGTCGTGAGCCGCGAACGCCCGGTTCGTCATCCGTGTCCGGACGACGTCCATGAGTGCTTCGTAGCGATCTCGCCGGTCAAATTGATCGGCCCTGTGGTGGACTTGCGTCATAATATTTATCCTCGAACTTTTTCAAGCGTGAAAGGAAACAGTATAACTAGCTTTCAGGCTTAATCGTCGAAGTGAGCAATAATGTCGGAGGGAATCGGATCAGCCCGCATCCCGCGCGCTGAATCAGGCGCGTCGACAACCCAAGCCCGGAGTTCGAAACCCTCTAACGCTAACCGCCCATCAGTGTGGGCGACGCGGTGCTTGACTAACAGGGTCTTCCGCCGCCATTCCTCGACCCACGTGTCCATTGTGAGTGGTTCGCCGAGTTGACACGGGTTTTCGTAGCGTGCGCCAGTTTCGAGTAACGGCATCCCAAGAATACCGCGCTTACGTAGCGCGGCGTAGGCCAGCCCACTGGCTGCGAAGAGCCGCTCGGTGGCCTGGTCGAACCAGATATAGAAGTGAGGATAAAAGACGATGCCGGCAGCGTCACAGTGCGCCCATTCGACTGTGAGTGCCTGGACCAAATGCTTCATGGGCCTAATGCGCTCCTATGCAGCCTCTTCGTCGAAGATTTTATTGATGATCTCAGACGCCAGATTGAACGCCGGCAGGCCACGAAATAGAAATGTCAGCCCAGCCACGGCGTGCAGTTCTTCCTTGGTTGCCCCAGCACGTTTGGCCGCGCGCGCGTGGAACTCAGCCGCCGGAGCCAAGTGCGCTAGCAGGATGCCCACTAGGATCAACTGAGCTGTCTTTACGTCGAAACATTTCGGGTACATCGCAGTCTGACGGATCTGTTCAGTCTGACGTAGTAACTCAGGATCGACCTCAAGACCAAGACGAATACGTTGTTGAATACGTGGCGGGACAAATCCAATTAGCTCGGTATAAACCTTTTCGTAATCTTCTTGCACACTCATGGCGTTCCTTTCCGAAGTGGTTGCAATCCTTGGTTGTCGCCTCGCCCCCTCGAGACCAGAGAACTGAGAATTGGACGACCGGCAGTTGGTAACTACGTCTGCCAGAGTGCAATGTTGGCGTTACCGCTACCTGACGACTGTGTATAGGGACCGTATTGCTTCCCGGTGTAGGCGCGCGCCGATGTTTCATCAAGGCAACCGAGAAATGTTGCAAGGTTACGGCCGCCCATCTCACCGACAACCGCATCGTTGTACTCTTTGAACCAGCTCTTTGCTTCTGCGATCCGCCCCGACGTAAGCATCTGGATAAACTCATGGTCGAGCTGTTGCCGATCGTGGGTCGGCCACTCAGCAGGTCCCCGCACAAGCTCGTGTGAAAACGCACAACTGGCAGCGAAGAGTGCCCGCCGCCCAAGCCCTTCAGCGGCCCGACGGATGGCTGTCCCAGCTTTTAGGCACTCGTCAATGTCCGAACTGGGAACAGTCCCGATCAGGACGACTGCGAGTTCAGCGTCCGGGTCGAGATATTTTGCTGGCACCCACGATCCATAGTCCCACTGGAAATACTTGCTTTCATTGGGAGCGCCCGGAATGCCGTCTGCCTCGAATTCGCTCAAAATCGCGCGGCCCATTTCAGCGTCACCTCGCCAGTGATACGGCACACCGTCGATCAATTCGGGAGCTTCATTGGCAACACAGTGTCCAATATGTTCGGCCTGACACGTCACGTGCCAGTTAAACGTGCATACCCAGTGCGCTGAGTTGATGATGAGGACATCAGGCTTTGTCGCGCGGACCACTTCGCCCATTTCCTTCTGACTATTAATGAGTGCGTGGACGAAGTCTGGAGCTTTGTCCTCGATGCCCATCCTAGGCGTGTGTGGTGCGACGAGTGAATAGGTGATACCAGCCACGTTAAAGAACTCTATCCAATGGGGAGCGTATCACGTCTGATCAGCCGCTCGTGTTGAGAGCTCGGGCAAGAACTTGTACCACGTGTAAGGCGGTCCGGCCTGTCAGGTCGGCGATCTGGTGGCGGCAGGACGTCCCATTGGCGACGATGGTGGTGTCTTGCGAAGCTGCTCTGATGCGCGGAGCGAGGACACGCTCGGCCATAGCCACCGACAGGTCGTAATGACCGACTTCATAGCCGAATGAACCGGCCATGCCGCAGCACCCCGAATCGATCTCAGATACCTTGAGGCCTGGAATCAAGTCAAGTGCGGCACGAGTTGCGCGTGTTGTCGCGATCGCCTTCTGGTGACAATGGCCATGCAGAAGGACTTCTGAGTCTCTCGAACGCAAGTTGAGTGTCAGTTGCCCTGCTGCCGCTTCATTTGCGAGAAACTCCTCCACTAGCCAAGACCCAGCTGCGAGTGTCTTCGATTCTTCCGACTGCAACAAACTTGGGTATTCGTCGCGGAAAGTGAGTAGGCAGGAGGGTTCAAGGCCGAGAATCGGGACGCCGCGGTCGATATAAGGCAGCAATTGCATGACAGTGGCGCGCGCGGCATCGACCGCGGGTGCGTGCAATCCTTTTGAGATCTGTGGTCGACCGCAACACGTGGGTTTAGGTACAACGACTGTGTAGCCTGCTGCCTCAAGTACTCGTACCGCGTCAATCGCCACTGCAGGCTCGTAGTAATTCGTGAAGGTGTCAGCCAGAAGAACGACAGTTTTAGGTGAATGGACTTGGGTTCTTGCGGATTGCTGCTGCCACCAGCGCCAGAACGTGTCACGCCGGAAACGAGGAAGCGACCGGCGGCTGTCCAGACCGAGGACAGTGTTGGTCAACCATCGCAGCGGACCCCACTGACCAAGATTTGACAGCGGTGCAAAGGCCGACCCGATCGCCGCCACGGCATGGGCATGACCCAGCGCTAACGTGCGTAGCGGCACGCCAGTCCTAGCGTGATATTGCACCTGGAACTCGTACTTGTGCTCAGCCATGTCGACTTGCGACGGGCATTCGAGCTTACAGGCCTTGCACCCGATGCAGAGCTCCATCACCTCGTGCATCTCATCGGAGTACAGGCTTTCGGTTGGTAATCCACCAGAGATCGCCGCACGGAGTGCGTTGGCGCGGCCGCGCGTTGAATGCATTTCATCGAGTGTCACCATGTAGGAAGGACACATTGTTCCCACTTCCGATTTCCGACACCGAGCGTTTCCGTTGCACATTTCAATGGCCGAGTCCATTCCTCCGAATTCGGCATAGTCAAGAATAGGCACTGGGAAAGTAGTTGTGTAAGCGGCGCCGTATCGAAGATTCTCATCCATCGGCGGTGCATCAACCTTCTTGCCAGGGTTCATCCGGCCATGCGGGTCGAACGCCGCTTTCACTTCCCGGAACGCCGCATAGAGTGTCTCGCCGAATACCTTCGGGTTGAACTCAGATCGGGCGAGTCCCTCACCGTGTTCGCCAGAGTGTGTGCCACCGAATTTCATGGTTAGTTCAGTAACTTCTTCAGCAATCGCGCGGTATTTTCCAACGTCCTCTGCTTTTCGTAAGTCGAGCATTGGCCGAACGTGAAGGCACCCGACCGAAGCATGGCCATAGAAAGCCGCGCGAACGCCGTACCTATTGAGGACCTCTCTAAATGCGGCCGTAAACTCCGGCAATTGTTCGGGCGCGACCGCGGTGTCTTCCACGAAGGCGACTGGCTTCGCGCCCCCCCTTACGCTACCTAAGAGCCCGAGTCCAGCCTTACGAACCGTCCACACTTCAGCGCACCGTAAAGGTTCAGTCACCCTAACGACGTTGTCGCCGAATCCGAGGTCACGCATCAGAACAGAGAGAGTGTCAAGTTTCTTATTTAGTTGGCTGAGTTCCTCGCCAGCGAATTCAACAATTAACAGTGCTTCGGGGTTACCGTGGACAAAGTGAAGCTTGTCTCGATGGAGTGGTGACTCGCGTGCAAAATCGATCAATAACTTGTCACTGAGTTCAATGGCGTAGGGCTCCAATGTGACGATGGACGCCGAAGCGTGCATTGAATCCGAGAATGTTTTGAAATGACACACGCCAAGCACAGCATGCTTAGGCTTTCGGACGAGTTGCACGCGTGCTTCGGTGTTGATGGCGAGCGTACCTTCTGACCCAACGAGTAATCCAGCCAGATTGAACCCGTTCCGGAGCCCAAGCTCATCTAGGTTGTAACCGGCGACACGCCGCTGGATCTTTGGGAAACGCTGATCGATTTCGTCACGATGGGTAATTGCTAGGTCATTCACGGCCCGGATGATCAGAGCAGTCTCAGTGTCTTTCTGTAGCGTGGTCGCAAGTTCAGCCTCCGATAAACATCCAAACTTGAATACCGAACCGCTTGCGAGAACACCTCGGAGTTCGACAACGTGATCCACCATTTTGCCGTATTGGATCGACCGCGAACCGCATGAGTTGTTACCCACCATGCCACCCAGAGTGGCCTGCGAAGATGGCGACACTTCAGGGCCGAACATGAAGCCGGTCGGTTGCAGGAGACTATTAAAGTTGTCGAGTACGACCCCAGGTTGGATTCGTGCCCAAGTTTCCTCCAAGTTGATTTCAAGTACTTGGTGCATGTACTTGGAAAAGTCGATGATCACTGCCTCACCGACCGTTTGGCCGCCTAGGCTGGTACCGCCACCCCTAGGCAGGAGCGCGATCTGGTCGCGTGCCGTCAAGTCGACGATGCGCTGGACATCCTCGAAGTGCTTCGGAAACACAACGCCGATCGGAACGATTCGGTAACTGCTCGCGTCGGTGGAAAACAACTCGCGGGTCATCGGATCGAAGCGAACGTCGCCGTCAAGTTCCTGAGCAAGACGCTCCGCAATCGGATGCGTAGGGTGGCGTGTCACTTTCGGCACGTGACCACTGTACTTCGACTCGCTCGTAACGACCTAGAAACCTGACACCTCCGAGCCTCAGAACAGGAAATGTTAACTCGAGGGCCAAATCCGCTGAATGCCAGCGCCTTGATATACTCGTCGCGCTTTTTCCTTGAGGCTCTAAGGCTCTATTTGATGGATGTCGCTACCATTTCGTTACTTGCCCTATTAGTCACTATCGTTGTTAGCTGCACGATCCGGCTACACGTGGGTTTTCTGGCCATTGGTCTGGCCTGGTTAGTGGGTCTCCATGCCGGCATCGACGCAAATCAGGTCATGGCGGGTTTCCCAACCCGCTTGTTTCTGACGCTGGCTGGCGTGACCTTGTTGTTTTCACAGGCTCAGGCGAACGGCACCCTCGACCGGGTCGCGCGCCGAGCCGTGCTGTACTGCCGCGGCAACGCAGGTGTCATACCGATGATGTTTTTCGCGTTGGCCTTCGTGCTTGCCTCAATCGGACCCGGTAACATTGCCGCGACCGCAATCATTGCACCCATGGCGATGGTGGTGGCGGGGCAAGTCGGCATACCCGCGTTCTTGGTCGCGATAATGGTCGGAAACGGTGCCAACGCCGGTTCGCTATCGCCTATCGCACCTACCGGTATCATCGTCAATGGCATCATGGCCGATGTTGGGCTTACCGGGTTCGAGTGGCACAACTACCTCAACAACATGGTGGCGCACACGGTGATCGCCTTCGGCGCGTATTTCCTATTGGGTGGTATGAAGCTGATAAGGAGGCGCCACAATGGCGAGATTGAGGTTCCGGATAATCCTGGCACTGAGGAGGCCACCGATTGGAGCTTTGACCGGAGCCACTATGTGACGATGAGCGTAATCCTTACTCTTATTGTCGGCGTCATCTTTTTTGGAATAAACATCGGGATGGGTGCCTTTACGGGCGCCATTCTGCTATCGCTGCTCAAGGTAGGCGATGAATTGAAAGCAGTGAATCTGATGCCGTGGCGTGTCATCATGATGGTGTGCGGTGTGACCGTACTGATCTCATTGCTCGACGAGACCGGCGGCCTCGCTCTCTTCACCCAACTACTGGCTGGCATATCGACGCCGGATTCAGTAACGGCGGTCATAGCCTTTTCGACGGGCTTTATTTCAATTTACAGTAGCACTTCTGGTGTCGTCTTGCCGGCGATGTTACCGACGGTGCCGGGGCTTGCCAACTTACTGGGTGGAGTCGAGCCGATCGCAATCGCGTCAGCGATGAATGTCGGTGGCCACCTTGTCGATGTGTCAGCACTTTCAACTTTGGGTGCTCTCTGCCTGGCCGCCGCGCCAAAGACCGAAGACCCACGCGCCTTATTTAATAAGTTAATGGCTTGGGGTTTGTCGATGACGATTGTTGGTGCAGCTTACTGTTATCTGCTCTTCACAGTTCTGGGGATTGGCATACCGTAAAGCTCCCTGAATCGTCACAGTTTTCTGTGGAGTTTAGTAACAGCCGGCGCGGCAAGCCTAAGAATAGAGGGCTATTGCCCCAGCCACTTCGGTGGCCGTTTTGCTAAGAACGACTCGATGCCTTCGGCAAAATCGTCACTCGCGTAACAGAGTTCGATCAATTCGCGTCCATCAGCCGGGTCGGGTCGACGGCTAGCTAGAATCCTGCGGGTGATCTCCTTTGTGGCCATGATGGTTAGAGGCGCGTTTTCAGCAATGGCTGCGGCAACTTCACGCACCGACTGTGCTAGGTGGTGCGCCTCAACCACCCGGTTGACAAGACCCAGCGTGGCAGCCTCGGTCGCGTTGATCAGCCGCCCCGTGAAGATCATCTCCTTTACTCTCGCTGGTCCGATCAGATCGAGTAAGCGGGCGTGGTTGGCAACGGACAAACAATTACCAAGGGTTTTGGCAATTGGTATCCCGAATCTCGATTCAGGCGTGCAGTAGCGCAAGTCGCACGCCAACGCGATCGCGCAGCCGCCGCCAGTGGCTGCGCCTTCGATCTGAGCGATGGTTGGCTTTGTGACTCGTTCAAGACGGTCCATCACCTCGTCAAGCCGGCGTTCGTAGTTAACACCGTCACGAGGCGATTCGAACTCCCGGAACTGGCCGATGTCGGTGCCAGATACGAAGGCTTGGCCACCGGCGCCTTTTAATACGAGCGTGCGGATACCTTTAGTGGCGTCAACAGCGTCACACGCGTCGATCAAGGCTTGATACATGCTCCAAGTCATGGCGTTTCGCACATCCGGACGGTTAAAGGTCAAGGTGGCGATTGGACCGACTATTTCGAAGATTGTGTGAGATGTAGACACGATGAGTGGCTCCTGCGGTTAGAGTATTGACGATGCCCAGTAACGGTGCACTTGCCGATATCCGCGTCCTCGACGTCACCCAGGTGATGGCCGGGCCATACTGCGCGATGCTACTGTGCGACATGGGTGCCGATGTGATCAAGGTCGAACCACCCGAGGGCGACTCCTCCCGGCGGATGGCCGGAGCAAGCACCGCCGACAGTCCGAGCTTCAATGCAGTCAATCGGGGGAAGCGGGGAGTGGTTATCGACCTCAAATCGACCGAAGGACGGGGTGTTTTTGAACGGCTGGCGGCGTCAGCCGACGTCCTAATTGAGAATTTCCGTCCAGGTGTGATGGCCCGGCTTGGGCTGGACTACCCTCGGCTCGCGAACCAGAACCCTGGGCTCATCTATGCCTCGATTTCTGGGTACGGGCAGACCGGACCAAAGGCTAACCGAGGGGGATTCGACCTCGTAGCACAGGGTGTTTCTGGCATCATTTCGGTTACAGGTGAGCCAGGGAGAATTCCGGTTAAAGCTGGTGTACCTATTACCGATCTTGGCGCAGCGCTCTTTGCGGCGTCGGGGATCTTGGCGGCCCTATACCATCGCGCCGTGAGGACTGGGCGCGGCCAATATATCGACACCTCGCTTGTTGAGGCCGGTGTAGCATTCTCGGTATGGGAAGCGACGGAATATTTTTCTGGCGTGGGGGTGCCGGGCCCGCTCGGTTCGGCTCATCGGATGAGTGCTCCATACCAGGCGATCCGTTGCCTAGACGGTTACATTACGCTCGGTGCTGCCAATGATCGAATCTTCCGAAGGCTGTGTGACCTTCTTGGCCATCCAACATGGGCCGATGATGGGGACTACGCTGACGATACCGCCCGGGTCAGAAATCGGGAGGCCCTAGCACAGCAAATCCAGGGGATTACGGAAAAGGAATCCTGTCGCCACTGGCTTGATTTATTTGAGGCACACGATATCCCCTGCGGACCGATCAACGACTACGCGGCGGTGGTAAGGGATTCACAGATTCAGGCCCGGGGGATGGTGGTAGAGACCGAACACCCAACCCTTGGCACAATCAAGACACTAGGCTCACCGCTCAAGTTCTCTGAGACACTCATCGCAGCCGGTCAGCCTGCGCCGCTTCTCGGCCAGCATACGGACGCGGTTCTCCACGAGGCGGGCTACGATGATGAGGAAATTGCTCGCCTGCGAGATAAAAAGGCTGTGAAGTAACTGACGTCGCAGTTTCTAGAAAGCGTCTACGAACATGGCTGCCGTCACAACTTGGGCCGACCAGGTCGTCATTCCGACATACCCACTACATCCCGAAGATGTAAACCCCAGATTTTTTGAACTCGAAGGTACGCTTATCTACCCGTACCCTATGCAGGATCATCTCTCCCGGACGAGGGTGGACAAGACTTATCAAGCACTCTTTTTAGAGAACGAATACATTCGAGCGATGTGCATTTCTTCTCTTGGCGGGAGGATTCTTTCAGTCTACGACAAGATTCGAAGCCGCGAAATGTTCTACCGAAACAGAGTAATTAAACCCGGACTGATTGCTTTACGCGGCGCTTGGTTTTCCGGTGGCATTGAGTGGAATCGTGGTCCACAGAGCCATACCGTGACGAGTTATTCCCCGGTCGATGTCTTAACTGTGAAACATCTTGATGGTTCGGCTTCGTTCGTAATTGGCTATACAGAATTGAACTTCCGCACGGGATGGGAGGTCAGGTTTACACTTCACCCGGGCCGCGCGTGTATCGACGAGCGGGTGACCATCTTTAACCCGACTGATTTTCCACACAGCTATTATTTCTGGAACAACACGGCCTTTCGGAACACCCCAGGGACGCGGTTCTGTTATCCGATGAAGGCTGCGAGTGACCACGATCGCTTCTTCCCGTGGCCGATCTATCAGAATCGCGACCTGCGGTGGCTGAAGAACTATCCTGACGCGACGCCTGTATTTGCCTACTCGTGCCCATTCGATTTCTTCGGTGTTTACGACCTCAGGGAGGACTACGGTGTGGTGCAGTGTGCCAACCATCATGTCGTCCCTGGCAAGAAAGCTTGGACTTGGGGACAGTCGGATGCTGGAAGGATGAGCCAGACCGCGCTCACGGACGATGCGAGCTCTTATATAGAAGTGCAAAGTGGACCGCTCCGAACGCAGACTGACTACGCTGTCCTTGGGCCGGGCCAACAAGTCGCTTGGCAGGAGTGGTGGTATCCCGTGGCTGGTTTGGGAACGGGTTTCGAGTACGCGACCAAAGACATTGCGGTTGAGCGCACCGCTCGTGATGGGAAAGTCCAGTTCAAAGTTGCTGCGACTGCGGCACACCCCGGCGCTCGGTTTGAGGTCCGACGAAATGCCATCTCACTGTTGGCTAACTATGTGGATCTGACTCCGGACACCCCAACTCAGATTGATTTGAGCCTAGAGGCAGAATGCTTGGTTGAGGTGCAGGTTACCGCTGCGGACGGCAGGCTACTCGCGGAGTACCAATCGCCATTGGAGATTCCCGAGGTGCAGATTCCGACGGAATTGCATAGCGAGTGGTCCGAGCCCAAGAGTGCCGACGATATGCACGAGCGTGGCGTTGAGTTTGACCGGTTGATGGACCGTGTTAATGCTAGGAAGTGGTACAGGTGGGCGAGTGAGTCAGAGCCCTCACATATTGGAGCCCTTGTTGCCCTTGCGAGACTGGATGTACAGGCGGGGTTGTACGAAGTTGCTGACGAACGGTTGGCGAGCGCCTTGGCGAGAAAACCAGACGATGGCCCAGCTCGGTACTTGCGGGGGATTGTCCGTCTTAGACAGGACCGGAGTGACGAGGCGTTCGCATGTGGAATTAAGGCTTCAACTCACCGGGACACCGAATCGCTGGGGCTGGGCGTTGCTGCCCGCGCATTGATGCGACAAGGTGCGTTTCAGGAAGCTTTCACGATGTTTAGCACGGCATACGAACTGGGCGATCTGGACCGTGTCCGGCTGTTTGAGTGGATGATGCTCGCGATGCACTTCTCGGGTGAGTCAGTCCGTGCAAGGAGTTTAGCGAAACAGGTAATCGCTGAGGGTAACGCCCGTTTAGTGCCGCGCGCTGTAGTTGCAATGGTAGATGGTGGTGATTGGAAACGATTCGCGACAGAGACACGCTCCTTTCTTGGTGAGTTCGAATTTGCTTACCTAGAACTTGGTCTGTGTCTTGCCGACCTTGGACTTTTTGATGATGCGACCAGCATGCTACGCGCAACGCTCGTTGAGGGCCCCCTCAACGAGGTGGTGCGCCCGTTGCCGCTGTACCACGTTGCCTACTACATGGCTCGTGCTGGCAAAGATGACGTGGCAACAGAGTGGCTCCACCGCGCCCAGACCACTTGCGAAGATTATGTTTTTCCTTCGCAGGTCGACGCCTTACCTATCCTTAGGTACGCAATTGAACGACAACCCGCTGATGCAAGAGCCCATCTGTATCTTGGCAACCTACTTGCTGGGCTAGGACGGCTGGATGATGCGGTGCGGCACTGGAAACAAGCCGTGCAACAGGATCAAACGTTAAGCGTGGCGTTTAGAAATCTTGGAATTGATGCCTGGAAGCGACAGGGTGTCTTAAGCGATGCAGCCGACTGGTTTCGTCAGGGTGTTGTGGCCAGGCCATCTGATCAAGTGATGCATCGCGATCTTGCGAACGTTCTCATTACTCTGGGGCACCGTCGGGAAGCGATCTCACTCTTGAAGAGCATGTCCCCAGCGCCATCTCTCCGGAATGATGTGACAACAGTGTTGGCACGCGCCTATCTTGACGAGCATCAATGTGATGAGTCGCTAGACGTGCTTGAGACCGCGACCTACTCGAACTGGGAAGGTGATATCGATAATTGGCTGGTTTTTGTTGGTGCTCACGTCGAACGAGGTCGTGAACGACTAAAAAATGGCGATGCGCTCCTGGCCTTGGAGGATTTTGAGGCGGCCCTGACCTACCCCAAACACCTACACGTTGGACGTCCGTCACAACCACGCGAGGCCAAGGCCTTGTATTGGAAGGGATACGCTCTGGCTGCACTTAGCCGCACTTCTGAGGCGCGTGCTGCTTGGCAAGCCGGTGCCGCCGGCGCGCCAATGAACGAAGAGCAGAAAGATTACATTTCGAAGTGTGAAGAGCAGCTAGAAACCGAAAGCTAGCCCGCTTAAACCGCTGCCGAACTCTGACTTCTGACAAGCACCGAAAAGGAAAAAACCGACGTCGTCACGCTTTACTGTAGGAACTCCTTACGAATTTTTGCCGCGATCGTGAAGTGTGGGTCTACAACCTGAACGACCTCGTATTCGAGTACGTGGCCCATGAGTAGCGACGAGCCACGCTCATCGTATCCATAATCGGTCATGAGCCAGCGCTGCAATTCGGTTGTTGCATGCTGCAGTGCCTGCAGTAATGGACGTGCGCTGCCGAGAACAATGATGTATTCATCCGTTTCAATACGTGGCCAGCCAATCTTCTTGGCCTTGATTAGTTCGACAGAGAATTCAACATCCATCGAGACCTCAAGGGCGTTGCCGACGACCTCACCCTCTCCCTGCCGTGCATGACCGTCACCGATGAACAGTAAAGCCCCAGGTTCAAATACCGGGAGCATTACTGCAACTCCTGCGACCATTCCGAAGTAATCGAGATTTCCACCAAATTCGCCTGGTGTTGCAGTCCAGACGGCTTCCTTTCGAGGCGGTGCGACAGCCACGCAGCCGAGCATTGGCCGAAAGGGAATCTCAATGCCTTGTTCCCGTGAAGCTGCCGTCGTCGGTCGCGCCATACGCTCCACAAGATCGAGTTCCCAGACTTCCATTTGCTGTTCTTTGAGCGCCTCATATCGCAAGAATGCCGGATCGGCAGCGTAGGGAGCCAATATCGAACTTGAGAACGCAGTGTCCCGATTCGGTTCGATCTTCTCTAATTTCACAACAAGGACATCTCCTGGTTCGGCGCCTTCGACGTAAAATGGGCCAATTTGCGGATTTGGGCCTCGTGCAACCTGCCTTCCATTCTCGTCGCCGCCGCGCGCGTCGATCGTTTTAGTCACAACGTGGTCCCCAGGGCTGATCCGTAAGGCCACAGGATGGTCGAACGAGAACGTGTTGTAATAAGTGGTTGCGTTAAACTCGTGAGTTGTTTGCGCAGTTGAAAATGTTGGAACTGTTGCACAGAGGAACCAAGCGCCGAAGTGAAGCGCTATCCGGACCATGGTCAGACGCATCGAGATCTCCTATAGCTGTGAAGCAGGCTGATTCTATCGTTTCGCGACCAGAAAACTAAGACCAACTACAATTCTTCCTATACGGGACTAGAGTGAATACATTAGGCTTAGCCCGCAGGCGCTGGCCTTCCAGAAGTTGCGTGGAACACAATAGCGATCGTGCGTGTGTAACTCTTCATGAATCCACATGGATGACGCTGTAAGAATAGAGGTTAAGGAGCACTAAGGCTCAGAAGCATAGTCGGTAGTGGAGTTCGCTGAATGTCAAAATTCCAGCCTTTTGTAATGGAACGATTGTTGTCGAAGTGGGAAAACCAAGTTGAGTACAACCTGTCTGAGAGTGGCGTGCATCCGGCGACGGTGCGCGAACTCATTCCCGATCCGGAACAGGTGGAGCAACTCCTGTCGACCGAGATTGTCTACTCACAAGCCAACGGTATACCGGAACTGCGTGAGCGGATTGCCGCGCTCTACCCGGGCGCGACTTCGGAAAACGTCCTGGTCACAGTCGGGTGTATTGAAGCCAACCTTCTCTCGTTGCAGACCCTAGCCGAACCGGGTGACGAAATTGCAGTCATGGCCCCGAACTATTTACAGGTCTGGGGTGCAGCACAGAACCTTGGCATGGTTGTTCGGACATTTGACTTGTCAAGCGACCGGAAATGGGAACTCGACGTTGACTCACTTAGTCAGGCTGTTACAGATCGCACTAAGCTTATCGCCGTTTGTAATCCAAACAACCCGACCGGTCACATCATGTCGTCAGCGGAGATGGACGCCGTCGTTACGGCGGCGGATCGAGTCGGTGCTTGGATATTGGCTGACGAGGTCTATAGTGGCGCCGAGCGCCTAACCGACGAGCAAACCCCTTCATTCTGGGGGCGTTACGATAAGGTCTTCGCCAATAACAGCCTGAGTAAAGCGTGTGGTTTGCCCGGATTAAGGGTGGGATGGATTGTTGGGCCACCCACTGAGGTCGATGAGGCGTGGGCACGTCACGAATACCTAACGATCAGTGTAGCTACGCTCTCGAACCAACTTGCCGCAGTGGCCTTATCTCCCGAGATGAGACCGAAACTGTTGCAGCGCACGCGCGACTACATACGGCGTGGTTATAAGATTTTCGAAGAGTGGATGCAGTCGCAAGGCAATTTATTATCGATCGTCCCGCCCGGTGCCGCGGCGATCGCGTTTCCGCACTATGAACTAGAGGTAAACTCCACAACCTTCGTCGAACGGTTAATCAAAGAAAAAAGCGTGCTTGTTGCACCAGGTGATCACTTCAACGTCGACCGGCACCTGCGGATCAGCTTCGGGTTACCAGCCGAGTATCTTCGTGGTGGACTTGAACGGATCCATCAACTATTGACCGAGATGACTAACTGATTACTTCGGCTGTCTTGTAAGCTGGCCCGGTCTCTGACGACCGGGGATGAGGGTGCGGACAGTTTTTCGGCGCCGACGTGTGAGGAATTAATAATCGCCAAGCGCCTCGGTAAGGACACGCCCATCGGTACGTGCGAGTGTCACCCCCGCGATTGCTGCTAGCGTTGGTGTAATGTCGGCTGGAGTAACTTCAGCTAAATAGTGCCCTGGGGTGATCTGATCACCCATCAGGAGAATGGGGACACGGGTGTCGTAGTCATAACTGGTGCCGTGGCCGGATGCATTGACGGAGGTTGTCCAGTAGGGCCGAGGCACGATCAGGAGATCCCCGCTCCGTCCCGGATAATAGTTTCTGGCCAAAGCCCGTTCGATGGCATTTCCTGAATTGCGTCGCTCGCGGATTGTGTCCCCACGATAAACCTCAGCCACGCCCTCCACGGCTCGGATAGCGTCGGCGACGCGCTCGAGCGCGCCCTCCTGGTCCACAAGACGCGCGTATATGCCGGGTTCGAAATAGAAGTCCTGCTCTTCGAACCTGGCGACGTGGCGACCTGGCCCAAACTGCCTGCGGATTGCTGTTTCAGCAGCATCAATGATCTGCTGCGCTGGGATGCGACCGGCATCGGCCAATCGTGCTCGGCGCTCAGGAATCGGCGCTACACCGTGGTCAGCTGTCAACGCAACAACGTAACGACCGGAGCCCACGGTAGTGTCCAATTTATCGAAGAGACGACCTAGCATCCGGTCTAACTGAATGAGAACGTCTTGCACCTCGTGACTCTGTGGGCCGAAGCGGTGACCCGCCCAGTCCAGTGCTGAGAGGCCGAGAGCGAGGTAATCGGTTGCTTCCCGTTGGCCAAGGTCCAATGCGTCGACGGCGGTGCCTGCCAGTTGCCCGAGGTAATCATTTGAGCGAGGGCTGGCCATCCATTTCTGGTAGAAAAGCAGGTCAGGGCGGTCGCCCAGGCCAATCAGGGTGTGTGGCAATCCAGTGGTCCATCCTTCAAACGGACGGCTCACGTCAACGGAGCCGGAAAACAGATACAGGTTTTCGGGCAGCGCCCGAGTCCAGATCTTGCCCAGGTCATTAGCGACCGGATTAGCGTCAAGAAATTGTTCGATAAAGACCACCGGTTCACGAGTGTAGGCGGTCGACGTAACCCAGGCGGTGCCCTGCCGCCAGAGCGCGACATCAGCACCATGCCCAGCCAACATCACGGCCACCCGAGGTTTCATCGACAGGCTCACGACACGTGCCGAGGCCTGCACCCGCAACTCATCACTGAGTGTCGGAACCATCAGGTTATCTGGACCCAGGGTAGCCTCTACCGGGTCGTCATAACTAATGAGCGGGGAGTCAGAGTTATCGGCACAGGCTCGGAGACGTCCCTCGGCACGGTCATACCAATTGTTGCCGATGATGCCATGGGTTTCTGGAAGACTTCCCGTTGAGATGGTGGCGTGGCCGACACAGGTGTTCGTCTGGAAGTATGGATAAGCCGCTTGGCGGAACCAGGCTCCGTTGTCGATTAAACGTTTCAGACCAGAGGTCCAATGATGCTGAAACCGATCGAGGTAGTCAGCTCGCATCTGATCAACAACCAGAAGCACGACAAGTCTTGGTGACTCCGATTGGGCCTTAGGTGGGAAAGCCGCAAACAGTAGAAGGACAATCGCTATTACAACGCCACGCACAATGTCTCAGGATCCGTCATACGAGGGTTGCGGGTCAACCCCACCTGGGGGTTCTGAACCGGGCGTTGCCTAGACCGGGATTCCTCTACCAAGCGAAACCGGTCGTCAACCACGGATAGGTGTCTTCGCCGCATCATTGATTGTTGCCGCGCTACGCGCGGGTCCGAGTATAGTAGGCCACTCACCTCATTTTCGATTCGGAGAAACTCGATGTCGCGCATAGTACCGTTCCTTCGACTGGTTGCTTTCGGCTTACCGTTGGTGCATTTCGGAGCGTCGCCAGGGGTTGCACAGCAGCCCACAGAATACGATCCAACAATATTCACTGACCTTGAATATCGCCATATCGGTCCAGTCGGGAATAGGGTCAGTGCTGTGGTTGGGGTGCCGGGAGATCCTAATGTCTACTATATCGGTGCTGCTTCGGGCGGGATCTTCAAGTCTGTCGACGCCGGCATCCACTGGGAACCGGTTTTCGATGATCAGCCAGCAGCATCGATTGGTGCTTTGGCGATCGAAACGGTGAATCCGAACGTTATCTGGGCGGGCACAGGTGAAACATTCATCCGCAGTAACATTTCGCACGGCGACGGCATCTACAAATCCGTCGACGCTGGCAAAACATGGCGGCATATGGGATTAGATGCAACGGGCCGCATTGGCCGGATCGTGATCCACCCAACCAACCCGGACATTGTTTTCGCGGCGGCCATGGGCCACAGCTACGGCCCCCAGCAGGCCCGTGGTGTGTTTCGCACGACTGACGGCGGTGAGACATGGGAACACGTACTGTTCGTCGATGAACATACCGGGGCTTCGGATATTGTGATGGACCCGAACAACCCCAGGATCCTCTTTGCGGGTATGTGGCAGCTACTAATACAAACGTGGGGCCGTGAGAGCGGCGGACCTGGAAGTGGTCTTTGGACATCGCGCGACGGCGGTGCAACCTGGGAGGAGCTCACTGGCGCCGGTCTCCCAGAAAAGCCGATCGGCAAGATCGGCTTGGCGATGACACCAGACGACTCGAACCGTATCTACGCGCTCATCGAGACTAACTCCAACGCTGATTATGCGGAGTTGGACGATCACGAAGGCGTGCTCTGGCGCTCAGACGATGGAGGAAGGCAGTGGCAGATGGTGAACGCGGACCATGCACTCGCGCAGAGACCGCTCTACTATACGCGGGCAGCTGTTGCCCCAGATGACCGTGACGAGATCCACTTCCTGTCGACGCGTCACTCGGTTTCACTTGATGGAGGTATCACGAGTGAACGTGGTACGGCGGGTGGCGACAATCACGATATGTGGATCGACCCCCTGCTGCCCGATCGAATGATCGTCGGCCATGACGGTGGTGCGTCCATTTCGACAACCCGTGGTCAGAGCTGGTGGCGGCCCCGCCTGCCGATCGCTCAGATGTACCACGCCTACACTGACAACCAAGTTCCCTACTACGTCTATGGCAACCGCCAAGACGGTCCATCAGCACGGGTCCCGAGTAATAGTCTTCAATCGAATGGCATCCCGATTGGCCTCATGCACTCGGTGGGCGGTTGTGAATCAGGCTTTGCCATTCCCGATCCAGTGGAAAACGACATCGTTTGGTCAGGCTGCTACGACGGCATTCTCGAGCGCTATGATCTCAAGACCGGACACGCACGCAACGTCAGTGTCTGGCCGGATAATCCTGAGGGTTGGGCTGCAGCGGATCTACTGTACCGCTTCCAGTGGACCTTTCCGATTGCCATTTCACCACACGACCATAACCGTGTGTATGTCGGTAGCCAGTACGTGCATATGACGACTGACGGTGGACAGAACTGGCGGATGATAAGTCCTGACCTGACTACCAACGACAAGAGTAAACAACAGAAGACGGGTGGCCTGACGGCCGAGGACGTGAGTCCGACTTACGCCGCGGTGCTATTTGCTATTAGCGAATCATCCCTTGAGGAAGGGTTAATCTGGACCGGCTCAAACGACGGGTTAGTTCATGTGACGCGCAATGGAGGTGGTCGCTGGGACAATGTCACTGCCAACATTCCCGGTCTACCGCCGTGGGGAACGGTGAGCAACATCGAACCGTCGAGTCACGATGCCGGCTCCGCTTACATTAGTGTTGACTTTCATCAGGTAAACGATTTTCACCCGTACATCTATAAGACCACTGACTATGGCAGTAGCTGGACACAGATTAACAGTAATATCCCTGCCAGCGTTTTTAGTAGTGTCCACGTTGTCCGGGAGGATCCAGTTAGGCCAAGGCTACTTTATGCTGGCACCGAAAACGCCGTCTACGTATCGTTCGACGATGGTTCCCGGTGGCTGCCGTTACAAACCAACCTACCTCATGCACCAGTTCACTGGTTGACGATTCAGCCACATTTCAACGATTTGGTGGTCGGGACCTACGGACGAGGTTTTTGGATTCTTGATGACATTACACCACTGCAACAGATTAACTCAGAGGTGCTCAACACGGACGTGCATCTGTTCGAGCCTCGGCCAACCTACCGGTTCCGTACCCGAGAGAGCACGGTGAACCAGCCAGAGGATTCTGGGGCCGGCACCAATCCGTCCTACGGGGCAGGACTGCATTACTATCTGCAAAATGGACTTGGTGATGACGAGAACTTACACATTACGATTCTTAATGCGGACGAAGAAGCAGTGCGGTCACTGTCGGGACTGCCGTCGGCGGCGGGTATCAACCGTGTCCATTGGGATCTCCGCTACGACCAAACTGATGAACCGCAACTGCGGATGCCCGCTTTTGAACACTCACACGTGCGGGCTGACCCTGATCGAGGATTACGGCCCGTGGGCGATGGCAGTCGCGTCGCTATTCTCGCGCCGCCTGGCATATACACTGTCAGGCTCACACTGGGCGACACTGAACTCGTTCAATCACTCACGGTTCTCAAGGACCCGCACTCGGCGGGCTCTGAAGAAGACATTACAGCACAGATGGCGTTGCTTGTTGACCTGAGGAATGTGCTGAACGATGCCGTGTCGCTCATCAATGAGATCGAGTCGGTCCGTGAACAGGTTGCCGATATAGGTCGGCGGGTGCATGACCATCGTGACAATGATTTGATTATTGATGCAGCTAGGTCTCTGGATGAGCGGTTGCTCGCGATTGAGATGAGGTTAAGCGATCAACGGTTGTCGGGCGGCTCAGCGCGCCAAGATTCGGTCCGTTGGCCACGCCAATTGCTGGCGAAGCTAAGCAGTCTTGCCGGCTATGTCGGGCAAACGGACTTTCCACCGACCACGCAGCAACTTGAGGTGCTCGAAAACTACAAGGAGCTGCTCGACACTTACGAGCTGCAAATGGACGGTGTCCGAAAGGGTGCTCTCATCGAATTTAACCAGGCGCTGGAGGAACGAGGCCTCGCGGGAGTCGTGCCCCTACCGTAGCTAAAAGCCACTGTGTGTAGAGAGGAGATTTGTATGACCACGAAAACGAACCATGTGAGGGCCAATCTTTCAAACCTTTTTTGCGCGTTAGTGCTCGTGTTCATGTCGGCCTGCACGTCAACCACAGGAGAGATTTCCAACCTACCCGACACCCCATTCAAGCTAGCGACGTTCGAGTTAACGGATATAGGCGCCACGGCTGTTGGAATGGTGCTCGGTGAGCAGATTCTCGAATTGGATAGTGCCGGTAAGTATCTTGTTGCAGAAACTGGACTTGAAGCGATGGTCTTACCTAACGAGATGCGCACGCTGATTGAAAATTACGAGACGGTTTCGGCGCGCTTGTATCAGATCGCCAATTTCTTCCAAGAGGGCGCCGATGCGACGCTGCCTTTTGTGCATGCCATCGGTGCTGTGAGAATCACAGCACCGATCAAATATCCGTGGAACGTGTTGTCGGTTGCAGCTAACTACAGGGCCCATGCCGAGGGGATGGCTGCGGCGCCGAGCGGAGAGAATCCTGACGACGTCGATGGTGTGTCTGGTGCAACTGATGAAGCGGGGTCTGGTGGTAGCGGCGGTGGCTTCGACCCATCGCGCATCGCTGAAATCGACCCAGCCAGCGACGACCCGGTTATGTTTGCGAAGTCCCCACGCTCCGGCATCATCGATCCGGGTGAGCCCTACTTTATTCCGCCAGGCCGTGACCAAATCGACTGGGAAGGGGAGATGGCAGTGATCATCGGCAAACCGGCTTATCTAGTGTCAGCTGAGGAGGCTGATGACTACGTGTTCGGCTACAGCATCATGTACGACGTAAGCGACCGTGGTGGCAGGTCACGAGGCGCGGGTTCGATGTTTCCTGGCGTGAATTGGTTCGACGGCAAGAGCACGAATCGTGGTGCGCCGTTCGGTCCATTCATCGTGCCCAAGGAATTCATTCCAGATCCCGCAAACCTCCGCGTGACCACCAAGGTCAACGGCGAACTGATGCAGGACCAAACGACGGCCGATCTCATTTGGCCCCAAGAGCACCTTATCCGGTTTACCACCTCAATTTTGACGCTTTATCCGGGGGATGTCATCGCCACTGGCACACCATCGGGTACCGGTGCTGAGCGGGGTGAGTTCCTAAAGGCCGGTGACGTTGTTGAGATTGAGATTGAAGGAATCGGCATTTTGAGGACACCTATCGAGGATTATCCCGGTAGCGAATCGTAGGGTGTGAGTATCGTCGAGATTCCAGTGTGATTGGTTAGAAGCACTAGGGACCTCTCCTGGACAGTTGAAGCAACATCGCTAAGCGTTGATGCCGTAAGATGAGCCCAGCTGCTGCAACCGAAAGGCATCGGGATGGCCTTTAGCTCAGGATTCGCCCGCGGGCACGGCCGCTATTTCCGTTGGACTTGTGGCCTGGTAGCTGCGGGGCTGTTCGCGCTCACGGTGAGCATAGCCGAAGCTCAGTGGGGCCGGCGATGGCGGGGTGGACCGCCGCGCTTCCCAACCGCAGTCAAGACAGACCGTTCATTTGCCTTTGCCCGGGTGATGTTTCAGAGTTTCCGTCGCGAGCCTGGCGGCTACGGCTGGAGCACCGATTATCCATTGTCCGACGCCAACTTTATGATCCGGCTCTCGGAGTTGACGACGACGCCGGTCAGTCTTGACCCTCACGGCAATCCGAACCACGTTGTTGTACGTCTGACTGACCCCGAGCTTTTCGATTACCCGTTCGTCTTCATGTCCGATGTCGGCACGGTGTTCTTCACTGACGATGAAGCAGGTGGCCTACGACGCTATCTCGAGCAAGGGGGATTCCTCTGGGTGGATGATTTCTGGGGCCCGTCCGCGTGGGATACTTGGCGAGGCGAAATCCGTAAGGCGCTGCCATCGTCCCAGTACCCGATCACTGATCTTTCCCTGGATCACCCGATCTTCAGCGGACTGTTCGACCTGGAGGGGTTTCCGCAGATTCCGTCGATTCAGCACTGGCGGCGGAGTGGTGGCGTTACAACTTCTGAGCGCGGCGTCCGGTCTGCGGAACCGCACTTCCGTGGCATCTCTGACCAGGAAGGTCGACTGATGGTGCTGATGACCCACAACACCGACATTGCCGATGGCTGGGAGCGGGAGGGTGAGGACACGGAATATTTCCACCGCTTTTCAATTGATGCCTACGCTGTCGGAATCAACGTCCTGATGTATGCGATGACACACTAATGGTGGTGCTCTTTGTGCTTGAAGCCGATGCTCGTGCCCCCGGTCGCCTAATTCAGCCTTCACTAAGCCAGGTCGACGCATTTGCGGTCGGCCTTCACCAACGAAATAGGGTTGTTTTTACGAGTGGCATTGCGGGAAACATCGGGAAGATGATCTACGGGCCCCGTACTTATAGAATGGGCTTCTGTGTCATATGCGGGGGTGGGCTCGCTAGTTAGAGGTTGCCGTTAACGAAGATCCAGCGAGGGAGTTTGATGACTATTTACAGTAAGTTCGTCTGGTCCGTCGCCATAGCCGGGACAATGCTGTCCTTACTTCTCCCAGCGCGTGATGCCGCTGGTCAGTGGACCGCTGAGAAGCCGGGAAGCGACAACATTACTGTGCTATCGCACCTACCGCTTGGTCCGCGCTTGAGCGTGTCGGACATCGATATTGAGCAGGAGGTCGACCGGCCTTATGCCTATGTCGGTCGGATGGTTTATGGCTTCGAGGGTGATAAAGGTATTGACATCATCGATTTACACGATCCGATGAAACCGGAACGTGTGTACTCCTGGCGGATCGAAGACCAAGATCTCCATCTTGGTACGGGTGGGATGGACGTGAAGCACTTCAAGTGGAATGACCGTTACTACGTCGTCCAGTCGCTGCAGTTTCGCCAAGGTGGCCCTAACCCCGATCTCGGTGGCGTTGTGCTCGATGTGACTGGTCTACCCGATCCGACAACTGTGACAGAAGTGGCACGAATCCGATCCCCCGATACGCCCGGTGGGTTCCACAACATCTTTGTATACAAGCACAGTAATGGTCGCGTACTCTTGATCGCAACGGTGTCTGGGCCGTTCGCGCATGTATACGACTTGGGTCACGTCGTCGACGGATTCATGGACGACGCGCTTGTGGGAAAGATTCCGACGGGCGATTCGGCAAGTGGCCGCCGCGGCTATCATGATTTTTATGCCGGTTATCATCCTGACGCCGGGGAAGATCGTTTCTATGGTGGTGGTACGGGCGGGTATTACGTCTATAACATTACCGACCTAGAAGAGCCCGAACTACTTGTGACGTTACTGGGAATAAGCGGCGTTAATCGTGGACACACCTTCACGCCAACACCAGATGGTCGTTACGTTGTAGCAGAGACGGAGTATCAATACGCACCGCTTCGGATCTTTGACCTTGAGCCAGCCTTCGAAGGCGAGGTTAAGAACATCAATAGGCCAGTATCAGCCTGGACAGCCGACTGGCGCCATCTCGTGCACAACCACGAGGTCCGCTGGCCCTACGTCTTTGTATCAGGGTACCTTGACGGCCTACAGATCTTCAGCCTGATGGATGTAGAGAACCCGGTTACAGTTGGCTACTACGACACTTATACCGGTCCGCCGAACAAGATCCGCTACTCACAATTCAACGGTGCGTTCGGGGTCGATGTGCGTAACGCTGACGGTTTGATCGTGGTGAGCGACATGACGACGGGCTTCTGGGCATTTCGGATGGAAGGGTTCTCTGGTTGGAACGGTGCTGATTGGGGTATGCCGGATATCTCGAGTGCACAGAAATGGGATGAGAACCTTGGCGAGATTTCCTCGGTCAGCCCTGGTGGTAGCCGATGAGCTTCCTTCGGGCCATGGTTCTGGAGACGGTTTTTGCAGCCGCAGTGGGCATATCGCTGGCTGCGGCCGTGCCGTCGACAACCAGTGGAACGATTGGCAGCCTGTCCCCGTGTAGTGCGATCATCTCCGCACCGCTACTACCGTCGCAGTACTACGGCATTGAGATGGTAACGACACGCCGCGTGCCGGGTACTGGTCGGGCCGTCGGCACCGGCATGGTCAACTTTGCTCGGTCCCCATTTGGTGTTGCCGTCTCGCCCAGTGGTAGCTACGTTTATGACCTATCACTGTCGATTGATCGGATTAAGGCGCCTCGTCGGGGTGCCTACACAGCCTGGGCGGTGGCACCCGATCTCCAAGACGTTGTTCGGCTCGGTGTGATTGAGGAAGGCCAGGTTGCCTCGGCACGTGTCACTTGGAATAAATTTCTCGTAGTCGTAACGCTTGAGCCTTCGACTGAGCCGACGACGCGGTGGCACGGACCGGTGGTAATGCGTGGGATGTCCCGTTCAGGCATGATGCACACCATGGCTGGCCACGGTCCGTATGAGAACGAGGCCTGCCTGAAATACGGCTTCAAATGAGTATTCGTCAGCGGTCGCTTTGGGTCGGCCTATTTCTACTGGCTGGTTCCTGCTTCGATAGTCTTCCCGGTCTCTCTGCACAGCGAGGGCACACTCCCGAGCCCTCGCAGGTCAAGACATCCATGTTGCTGGATCAACAGGACGCAGGGCAGATGGAATCCATGGAACAGATGGACGAGCAAGGTCAGACGGGCATGATGCGCATGGGTCCCGTCGAAGTGCTCGGCGATGGCAATGTCGCCTGGCGGATACCGCCGATGGACGCACCGATGCCACCGCTCCCGGGCATCGAGAACGCCGTGCCAACTGTTGGACCGTTTATGGTCAAGGGTGATATGGACCCGACCGGTTTTCCGGAAGCACGCCCAGGTGAAATCGTTGAAATGGACGACGGCGAAACGCTCGATCTTACAGCGTCGATCGTTCAGCGCACGATCAATGGCAAAACCTTCTTGATGTATGGCTACAACGGTCAATACCCGGGACCGCTTATTAAGGGCGATCGCGGCTCGACGGTCATCATTAATTTTACAAATGAGATTGAGATGCCGACGACTGTGCACTGGCACGGCTTACGGCTCGATAATCGATTCGACGGGGTTCCCGATGTGACGCAGCCGCCGGTGTTAGTCGGTCAGTCATTCACATACGAACTCTACTTTCGCGATACCGGCATTTACTGGTACCACCCGCACATGCGAGAGGACCTCCAGCAGGACCTTGGTCTCTACGGCAATATGCTAGTGATGCCACCCGAGAACGACTACTACGGCGCCGTGAACCGGGAAGAGGTAATTATTCTCGACGATCTCCTGATGGATGGGCAGGGGCCAATTCCATGGGGTGACACGGCTCCTAGTCATGCCCTCATGGGTCGATTTGGGAACGTGCTTCTTGTTAACGGGACGACCGATTATCAGCTAGAGGTCGACCGTGGTGAGGTCGTCAGGTTCTATATCACCAACGTGGCAAACACTCGGACCTTCAACATGGTGTTTGGTGGAGCACGCGTGAAGGTCGTAGCGTCCGATGTTAGTAAATTCGAGCGCGAGGAATGGGTTGAAAGCGTGGTGATCGCACCTGCTGAGCGTTATGTGGTAGAGGTGCTGTTTGATGAGCCGGGTGAAGTCGAACTCACTAACTCAATACAGGCGATCGATGATTTCATGGGTGAGTTTTACTACCAACTGAAATCGCTTGGTCGGGTTACCGTCCGCGATACCACAACTGCTGACGATCTGTCAGTGGAGTTCAAGACACTGCGACAACACGATGATGTTATCAACGACATTGATAATTACCGTGATGCGTTTGGACGCGAGCCAGATCATCAACTTGAGTTGACGTTGCGTGTGAAAAACTTGCCGGCGCCCATCATGCGTGCTTTGGAATTCGAGGCTGGGTTGTTTTCACCACCACTTGAGTGGAACGACGCGATGCCAATGATGAACTGGCTGTCGAGCGCCGAACAGGTCGAGTGGATTCTACGCGATGTTGATACCGGCCAGGAGAATATGGAAATCGAGTGGAGGTTTAACGTCGGTGATGTCGTGAAGATTAGGATTTTCAACAATCCCGAGACAATACACCCGATGAACCATCCTGTTCACTTGCACGGGCAACGCTACCTCGTGCTGTCGATCGATGGTGTGCCGAATCAGAATCTTGTATGGAAGGACACGGCCATTGTGCCTGTAGGATCAGTCGTCGACATCCTCGCTGACATGGACAACCCTGGCACTTGGATGCTGCACTGCCACATTGCAGAGCACCTTCACGCTGGCATGATGACGTCTTTCAGCGTCAACGAACAGTAAGGAGTTTGCCGAGTTTCTAGCGTCTGCTCTACTGTCTGAAACGTCAGCCCCTGTTGCGCAGTCACCATAAAACAGAGACTAAAGTTTGTGTGGGTTTACCCGGCGTTCTCGATTTTTCGAGCCACCGCGATGAGCCCAAGTCCTGGCCAAGGGAAGAATCGATCAAAGATTTTAAACAATGGTATGAACAAGTCAAAAATCTTAAGCTGCCACCGGCTGAAGTCGCGGCGGCGAAGAACCCGACCGTTCCACCACCACGCAAGCATTCCAGTTCGATTAAAGTCTTGGAGATGCTCGACTAGGAATCCGCTACTTTGAAGTTCCTGGATCAACATTTGCCGATCGTAGCGACAGCGATGTCCTAGGTCTTCATCAATCCTGGAGTACAAGAATTGCCCTTGGGGTACGTACAACACCACTCGACCGCCTGGCTTAACTGCTCGTGCGAGGTTGTGCAACGCGACCATTGGATCGTCGACCTGCTCGAGTACGTTGAGGCAGAGTACCGTGTCAAATGCTCCCTCGTGTGCATCGAACGACGAAGGCACCTCAAGGTCGACGGATTGAATCTCCAGGCGGGCCTTGGCTGCTGCTAGGTTTCGGAGATAGTTCAGGTTGTTCTTGTTGACATCACTAGCGACATAACGATCGCGGGGAATGAGTTGGTGCATGATATCGCCAAGACCCGCCTCAAGCTCCAGCACTCGGTCACCGAGCCAAGGGCGTATCGCATCGGCAAGCCACCCGCTGAACCGCCGCGTGCGTTCAAGTCGATGCAGGAGGTAAACACCGACACTATCCGCTCTGTAGAGGTCGTCTATGAGCCAGAAGCGCACCATTGTAAACAGTGCGACGAGGCCATCCCACCAACGGATCTTCTTGCCTTCGCTATAGGCTCGACCTCGGTAGCTAATAGGTACTTCGTAGATGCGGCAATGACGCTTTGAAATTTTTGCCGTGATCTCGATCTCGAACGCGAAGTCGTCTGAGCGGATCGGAATTGACTTGAGTAGCGGGGCTCGGAACATCTTGTAACAGGTCTCAACGTCGGTCAAATTGAGTTCGGTGATGAGATTGCTGAGGAAGGTAAGAATGTGATTGCCAAGAGTATGGCGGAAGTACAGGGCCCGTCGTCGACTGCTCACAGCAAAGCGTGACCCATAAACGACGTCGGCGCCATCCTCTAGAAATGGTCGAACCATCGCTGAGAGGTCCTGCGGGTCGTATTCGAGGTCGGCATCCTGAACGACGATAAGGTCCCCGGTGGTCGCGTCGATTCCCGCCCGAATGGCTGCACCTTTACCCTCGTTCTTTGTTTTGGCGATGACTTGCATTTGTTCGCTATGGTGGGTAGCAAACTCCTGCACGACAGCCGCCGTGCCATCAGTCGACCCATCGTCAATAATGATGATTTCTAGCCGACTGATACCTGGGCATGACACGTTAAGGAGCTGTGTCAAAAGCTCGGTGACAAGATACCGCTCGTTATACACCGGCACGATGACACTAAGCGTGGCGCCATTAGGAAAACTCGCGCGCCATTCGTCTTCCCATGAGACTACGGAGTTGGCTAACGAAGGTTTCGAAGCGACGGGCATGACATCATCCGTACCATCACTCTGATTTCTATTGTGCTGCATCAGAAAACCGACCAGGACGACGCGGACCTACCCGAGCCCGTTGGGACGCGCAGGCGGCGCATCGGTCTTCCACCTACAGTTGCACCGAACGGTAGCGCCAACATCCACGCTACCGTCTGACGCACACCAGTTCGAAATTCGGTTAACCCGATTGTCATCCCGAGATGCCCTCCCCGAGGTTGTGCACGATAAGTGCCCAGCAATCGGTCCCACCAGGGTAGGTTAAACCCGAAATTTGTGTGACATTCGTCCACAAACACCGAGTGATGAACCCGGTGCATGTCGGGTGTAACGAGGAACCAGCGCAACACTCGGTCCACACCGTTCGGGACCTTGACATTGGCGTGATTGAACATCGCCGTCGCATTCAATATCAACTCAAAGAGAAAGACTCCAATGGCAGGAATACCGACGAATAGGACGACACCAACTTTGATTAGCAGCGATAGCATCATTTCCAGTGGGTGAAACCGTGCTCCTGATGTCAAGTCAAGATCGGGATCTGCGTGATGCACCATGTGCAGCCGCCAGAGTAGTGGGACACGATGGAACATTACATGTTGTGTCCAGATGGCAAAATCGAGAATCACGATCGACAGAGGAACGACCAGCCACGATGGGACGGGGAGTGCGCTGAGTAAACCCCATCCGTGTTCGGCAGCGACCCAAGCGCTACCGACGGCTGTAGCTGGGAACAGCAGGCGTAGAAGGATCGAGTTAAGTGCGGTAAGGCTGAGATTGGAAAGCCACCGGTCGCGTTTAGACACCGTCAACTGCCGACGAGCAGCGATGACTTCCCAAAAAGCCATTAGGCTGAGGATGAACATAAAGCATCCGAGTTGTAACTCGATCTGTCGGTCGAGGATCCAAGCTTCCATGTATGACGAGTATTATGACCGCGACAGGGTTAAACGAACAGGTTGTCTGGCAAACGCGTGGGTTAGCTTAGGCGAATAACTAAGGCGGATCCATCGCCTGCAACAAAGGGCGGAACCCTGTCAGACCGCAGAAAACTTGCGAAAACCAAGGTTCAGGTTTCCGGTGTGCTAGCCTGCACCCGATGGTCACAGACACTGTTCACGCCAGAGAATCTGAGGTCGCATTAAGCAGGGCCGATTACCTTCGCTTCCTAATACCCTCTGCCATCGGTGCGGGACTGATGCTCGTACCGTTTAGGTTCGGCGACACGTTCAACATCGGTCTTGGCATCATCGCCGATTTCCTACGCGCACGCGTCGGCAGCATCCTGCCTGGACTTGCCACTCTAGTGATCGTGTTATCAGCTATTGCGACTATTGCCACGGGAGTTGTTCGGCGCCGACTCGATACTGAGACGTTGGCAAATCCTATCTTGAGTATGTTCCTGATGGGGCCAACGATTCTAGTCGCGCGGGTCGTAGGGGCTATCACTGCAAGCATGGTTCTCTTTCAGTGGGGACCTGTGTGGCTTATCTCAGATACCACTGGCAGGGTCATCCTTAACGAACTGATTCCGGTCATCATGGTGATCTTTGTGGTGGCGCCGTTGTTACTGCCACTTGTGACCGACTTCGGCCTAATGGAGTTTTTCGGCACCCTTTGTAGCAGGATATTTCGGCCGCTCTTTACCATGCCGGGGCGGTCATCGATCGACGCAATTGCTTCGTGGATGGGCTCGGCGCCTGTCGGCGTCCTGATCACTGCGCAGCAATATGAGCTGGGGTTCTACACCGAGCGAGAAGCTGCCACAATCGCGACGACATTCTCGGTTGTGTCAGTGGCGTTTGCGTTTGTCATCGTCGACTTCGTTGGGCTCAGTGAATTCTTCGTTCCGTATTATGGTGCCATCGTGCTGGCTGGCACGGTCGCGGCGATCGTTATGCCGCGTATCCCTCCACTGTCACGAAAACGCGACGTCTATTACGCACAAGCAGGCAAACAGATTACGGAAGCTCTGCCCCCGGGGCGTAATCTCTGGTCGTGGGGATTCGAGTTGGCGGCGTGGCGGGCGCGACGAGCCCCCACGGTGTTGGCATTATTGCGGCGAGCAACGTTCAACATTTATGACATCTGGTTCGCGTTGTTGCCGCTAATCATGAGTATCGGTGTGACGGCCCTCGTGCTGAGCGAGTACACCTCGATTTTCAACTGGCTTGCGGTACCACTGGTGCCGTTTCTCACGATTCTTGGTATTCCTGAAGCGTCTGCCGCAGCACCCGCATTTCTGGTGGGATTTGCTGACCAATTCCTGCCGGTGGTTCTTGGACAGGAGGTCGAAAGCGAGCACACTCGTTTCGTCATCGCCGGGGCGGCGGTGACGCAACTCGTCTATATGTCGGAGTTAGGGGCGTTGATCCTGAAGTCGAAGATTCCGGTAAACGTGGGCGAGTTGTTTACGATTTTTCTATTGCGAACAGTCATTACCGTACCGGTGATTGCCGGCATCGCAGCTCTGATTTTCTGATGCCGGCGGAACAGTAAGCCCGTAGGTCGTACCGGAACAACCTGACAGTGGCTACGGAACAACTGGGACCCGCAGCTCTTCCTTAAGCCGTCCCAGTTCATTAAGCAGCGCAGTCTGGGTCTCTGCGTAGGAAGGGACATCATAGACGCTCCGCAGTTCGTTCGGGTCGGTTACAAGGTCAAACAGCTCCCATTCGCTGGTTTCATAGTAGTGAATGAGCTTATGCCGCTCGGTTCGAACGCCCTCGTGCGGCGCGACATTGTGGATGCCTTTCTCGTAGTAGTGGTAGTAGAAGCTCGTCCGCCAGTCTTCTGGTATCTCGCCCTGCAGGAGCGGCAATAAACTCCGCCCCTGCATGTCGGAAGGGATCTCGATACCAGCAGCGTGAAGGAGGGTTTCTGGTAAATCAAGATTCGACACCATGTTGGTGTTGACAGTGCCAGCTTCGATAATTCCGGGCCAGCGCATGATGAGCGGCGTCTTCAGTGATTCCTCATACATCCACCGTTTATCAAACCAGCCATGCTCACCGAGATAGAACCCTTGGTCCGAGGCATAGACAACGATTGTATTTTCGGCCAAACCGGTTTCGTCGAGGTAGCGGAGGAGTCGACCCACATTGTCATCAACTGAGGCGATTGTTCGTAGGTAGTCCTTGATGTACCGCTGGTACTTCCAACGCACCAAATCGCGCCCCTCTAGGCCGGCCTCAAGAAATTCGGCATTCTTTGGCTCGTAGACTGCGTCCCAAATCCGTCGTTGTTGCTGGTCAAGGCGGCCGTACCCTGCAAGCCACAGCCGTAGGTCCGGGTCATCCTCAGGCGTGTCACGTGGTGGCTTCAATTTCAAGTCATGCCCATCGATCGTATGGCGCCCGATCTCCATTTCTTGTAACCGCGCCGGGCTCGCTCGGTTCGCGTAATCATCGAACAATGTGTCAGGTTCGGGAATCGTTATCCCGTCGTAAAGCGTGAGGTGCTCTGGTCCTGGCATCCAGCCCCGGTGTGGGGCTTTGTGCTGCGACATCATCATGAATGGCCGATTGGGGTCGCGCTCCTCCTCAATCCAGTGAAGTGTCAAATCGGTGATGATATCAGTGACATACCCGGAGTGCTGTCTTTGACCACCCGGAACGCGGAAATCAGGGTTGTAGTAGGACCCTTGACCAGGCAACACCTCCCAATAGTCAAAGCCTGTCGGCTCACTCTTGAGGTGCCACTTACCGACGATTGCCGTTTGATAACCGACTTGTTGAAGTAGCTTGGGGAATGTTTGCTGCGACCCATCGAACACTTGACCGTTATCGAGAACACCGTTCAAATGACTGTATTTTCCGGTTTGGATCACGGCTCTGCTTGGGGCACAGATTGAGTTTGTGACCATTGCATTTTCGAATCTCAGCCCCTCGCGCGCGATCCGATCGATGTTCGGCGTGTGGTTGATTCGGGATCCGTAGGCACTGATCGCTTGATAGGCGTGGTCATCGCTGAAGATAAAAAGTATGTTGGGCCGATCATTTTGTGCCCAGGCCGGAGCAACAACACCCAGCAGGAGCATCGCAACGGTGGTTTGCATCCACACACTTGTCATTCGCTTGTCCTCCTCCGACAGGTCGATCCGGCTACCAACAGTATCAAAACGTACCGCGCCTAGGATCCGGACAGAACCTTACCATCTCTGCGGAACGGCCCTGCTCTTAGGTTGGCCTGGTGCTGCCGTGGCCGGTGCCGTGGACGGCACCGAGGTAATCAGTGCTGATATCTATCCAACGATTCTCGAAATTGCTGGCGTGGTGGATTCTAACGAAACCACGGACGGTCTGAGCTTGGTATCAACGCTTCGGGGTGAGAGTCCGCTGGTGCGTGATGCGCTCTACTGGCATTACCCGCACTATCACCCTGGTGGCGCGTCACCATCCGGCGCGGTGCGAGTCGGTCGTTACAAGTTGATTGAGTACTTCGAGGACATGCGGGTTGAACTCTACGACCTCGATGAAGATATCGGCGAGTTCATCAATCTTGCCAATACGTTGCCTGAGCAGACAGTGCGACTCCTGGAAAGGCTCCATGCGTGGCAGAGCGAGGTTGGAGCCCAGATGCCGACCGAGAATCCTGACTACGATCCAGCCCGGGCACTCAACTTTACGCGATAGCGCCCGATCTCATTCAGAGTTGGTGTTCTTGGTGATCCGGTAGAGACGCGAAGCAGTGCGAATGATCAAACTTCCTCGGGCGATTGCGGGCGTTGCCAAACACATCTCGTCCAATGAGTTCTTGCCGAGTAGTTCGTATTTAGGTCCGGCGCGAAACACGAACGTGTCACCTTCTTCGCTTAGGGCAAAAATCTTGCCGTTGTACGCCCATGGTGACGACGTAAACGCCGCTCCAACCTCAACCCGTACCTTGCCGTAGACCTCGCGACCGGTCTGCGCATCGTGCGCCGTGAAGAATCCCCGGTCGAACAGCGTGTAATAGTAACCACTGTAGATGATCGGGGAGGGGTTGTAGGATGCCGCCTGTAGCTGAGCCCAAGCGATGAAGGTGTTGTTCCGCTCACCCGGCCGTAAGCTGATGTCGCCCCTTGCACCTGGTCTGATCGCATAGGCGGGCCGAAGGGGGTCGCCTACGTAGCCCGAACTGATGTAAAGGAGGTCGTCGGTCGCAAGCGGCGTCGGAATGGTAATCGTCGACATTCCCGTCAGTTCCCAGAGAAGCGACCCGTTTTCAGCATACGACCGCACTTTATCGGAGCCGGTTGTCACGATTTCGGTACGCTTAGAATTACTCCACACGTAGGGTGTAGACCAGTTTGTTCCTTCCTTACGTTCAATCCGCCAAATCAACTCACCAGTTCGTTTGTCGAGCGCCAGGAGGAACGACTGGTCATCGTTATCGTTGACTATGTAGAGCCGGTTATTGTGGAGGGCTGGTGACGCTGCTGTGCCCCAACCATTCCGAGTCCGGAACGGCTCCCATTGTTGCGACCACAGTGGTGTTCCCTCCATGTCGAAAGCAAAAATGCCGATTTGACCGAAGTAAGCGTAAACGCGCTCACCATCGGTCACTGGAGTCTCGGAAGCGTAGCTGTTCTTGAGGTGGCGTGGTGCTCCAGGGACAGACGCGTGCACTTCGCGTTCCCAGCGGATGTCGCCAGTGTTCCAGTCGACGGCATACAGCATCCACCGGTGCAGGTCGCGTGGCGTACCGCGCTCGCCACCCAAGTAGAGTCCAGGTCGAGGTGGCTCGCCTTCGGCTGTCCGGACGACTGAGGTCATGAAAATGGCATCGTTCCAGACGACTGGTGAGCTCCAACCAGTGCCTGGCACCGCCGTTGTCCACACGACGTTGTCGGTCGTACTCCAAGTGTCCGGTAGTCGCGGGTCGTCGGCGATCCCAAGGGCACCTGGGCCACGAAACTGGGGCCACTCTTGCGCCAAGACCGGCGTGCAGAGCAACGTAACCAAAGCCGTCGCTACTAGGTTTTGCATCACCTATTACTATAGTGGTATCTGGTGCGAAGTCCCGATTGATTGTGGCTTATGCTTGGCAGGCGTTTGCAGCTATGATCGGGTCCATTATGAAACTTAGTGGGGGAGGTTTCGATGCCTGTGAATCGAAGAAAGCTTGAGTGCGAGGATGAGGTCGGTGGGCAGGTGAGCCGTCGCGATTTTATCGGTGCCACGGTGGCCGCCGGTGTGGCAGGTGCCTGCGGGGTTCCGTCAACTGAGACGGATACTGGCGGTGCTGCCGTGCCAGATATTGAGACGCTAACTGCGGCAATCGAGGCAAAGGTTGAGCGCGACAATATCTATATGCGATTACTTGGTGTCAAGGCGCACCTGCCAGGTCATGGCCACGCGACTGCACTCGGCGGTTCGCGTATGCCGACCGAGGTGATCGAGGCGATGCAGGAGGCCAACGACTACTTCGTCATGATAGACGAGCTGACGGTCGCCGCGGGCAAGCGTGCCGCTGAGGTGGTTCGGGCTGAGGCAGCATTGATCACGTCGGGGGCTTCGGGTGGACTACTGCTGGGCGCGGCCGCCTGTCTCACTGGGAATGACGAGGAAAAAATGCGTGCGCTCCCGAATCCTACTTGGATGAAGCGTGAGTGCATCATTCAAAAAGCGCACCGTTATCCGTATGACTTCGCTCTTCAGGCTGCCGGTGCGACCATTGTTGAAGTTGAGGGACGCGCGCAACTTCTGAATGCCATTAGCGAGAGAACAGCCTTCATTTTTGGTCTACCACGGCACGTTGCTCTAAGCGGTACGATGGCCGCCGAAGTCCTGCAGCCCCCGGAGTTGATTGAAATTGCCAAACAAGCCGACGTATCAGTAATGATCGACGGAGCGTCACGACTACCACCGACCGGCAACCTAACAATCTTCAACGAACTCGGCGCTGATTTAGTTGTGGTTTCAGGTGGTAAGGGGCTGCGCGGACCTCAGTCTACCGGCATCCTGTCGGGTCGCGCGGACCTTATTGAGGCGGCGCGGATGCAGGCTGCACCCAACGATCTCATCGGTCGCGGTATGAAAGTCGGTAAGGAGGAGATCATCGGCCTTGTTGTCGCGCTCAATCGATACGCACAGCTCGACCACGTGGCAGAGCGTGCGGTGTGGAAACAAAAAGCCGAATACTTGGCGGCAGAACTGCAGGGAATTGACAGTTTTACTGCTGAGGTCGTGGATGACAACGAGAGGGCGCCCTACGTGGAGATCGGATGGGACCAAGGTGTTATACCAATGACCCACCAAGAGGTCCGTGACCATTTACGTCGGCGGCCCAACCAGCGCGTTGCGTTGTCAAGTCTCTTTGGAAGCCGTCGTATTCAAACTCGCTGTATGCGAGACGGTGAAGAAGTGCTCGTCGCGCGGCGACTGCGGGAGTTTTTTACGGAGGGATACAAAGCTGCGGCCGAGGGAGAGGAACCAGTCGCCAGTCTCTAATCTGGATCTTACGGTCAGCCGATTGTTTCAGCTGGAGGGCTACTGTTCATCGGGGCCACAAAAGATCAAGCATTTCGTGCGTTTGATACCAACACCGGTGTATTGCTTTGGGAGACTGAGCTACCGGCCGGCGGCTATGCCACTCCCGCGACTTATGCGGTTGACGGCCGCCAGTACGTGGTCATCGCCGCCGGCGGTGGGAAGATGGGGACTAAATCCGGGGATAGTTACGTCGCCTTTGCGCTGCCTGAGTGATAGGGTAGGAGTCTTCTTACGGTAGAGGGGGTACAAGATGTGGAGTAGACGAGCCTTTCTTCGAAGCACCGGCTTGATCGGCGCGGCGACGGTTGCAACCGAAGTTCACGGTGTCGGCGCAATCGCTGAAGCGGCCCAGTCGGTCGCTGACCGAACACCCGAAGAGGTTGCCCAAAATGAGTTCTTTTGGCGTGAGATCCAGTTTGGATTCACGCTCGACCGAACCCTAACTAATCTGAACAATGGCAACAGTTGCCCGACGCCACGCGTGGTGCACGAAGCACTCAAACGTTATCTCGATTTTTCAAATCAACTCCCGGTGCATTATCGTAGCCAACTCTCACGGAACATTGAGACGGTCAGGCGACGACTGGCCGACGAGTTCGGATGTGATCCTGAGGAATTAGCTATCACGCGGAATTCGAGCGAGGCGTTGCAAATTGCGCAAAATGGTATCGACCTCCAGCCCGGTGACGAAGTCATCACGACCGACCAGGACTACGGTCGAATGCGAACAACTTGGGATCAGCGGGTGCGACGCGATGGGATCACGCTCACGCAGATTCCCTTTCCAGTGCCAACAACTCAGGACGATCTCTACGAGCGTTTCGAGCAGGCGATCACACCACGTACGAAGATCCTGCACTTTTGTCACATTACTAATTTGACGGGACAACTCTTCCCGGTGCAACGACTCAGCCGCTTGGCACGGGAACGCGGGATTGTTTCAATTTGCGATGGTGCTCACTCTGTCGCACATTTTCCGTTCAAGTTACGTGACCTCGAGTGTGACTACTACGGGACGAGCCTTCATAAGTGGTTGCTGGCACCGCACGGTACCGGTTTTCTATACGTTCGTCGCGAGAAAATCGAGAACACTTGGCCGCTGCAGGCGGCACCGAGACGCCGTGACAGCGACATCCGGAAGTTTGAGGAAATTGGAACGCACCCAGCGGCGGCTAAAGCAGCGATTGCTGAAGCCTTGGCATTTCATCAAGCAATCGGCGCTGAACGAAAGGCGGCGCGGTTACGTTATCTAACGATGCGCTGGGCTGACCGGCTTAAGAATCATCCGCAGATTACGATTAATTCATCACTTGAACCGGGTCAAGTATGGGGCCTCGCCAATGTCCAGATTAAGGGCGTGGACACGAGGGAGATCAACGCCTACATGTGGGATCGCTTCCGGATCGTCCTTGTGCCGATCATTCGTGATGACTACGAGGGCTTACGCGTGACGCCAAATGTTTACACGCGCGTCCAAGAGATCGACACATTTGCTGACGCGATGCTGGAGATTGCAGATAACGGGCAGATCCCGACCATGTAATAGCGAACACGGTCAGTGATTACATCCTGAGCAACTTAGTGAATTTGACGACAAAACCGCGGTTCGCCATTACAGGGAAGCCGCGGCGGTTCGTCTCGCGGCCTTCACTGTAGACGACGAACAGGTCGCTACCCGGCTGGTATTCCCAGCGCAACCTGACGTTTGTACTAATCGACTCACTATTGGAGTTGTACTGGACTAGCGTCGCGACAAGTAGCCGCGTGGTCAACGTGTAGTTGACGCGCGTGCTGGCGAGTTTCGTGTTAAATGATCCCTGCGGCAAGTCGATCCAGTTAACCTGAACACGCGGCTCAAACGATAACTGCGGTGACACCTCAACCCGGCCGTTCACATTAACGATGGTGCGTTCGCCGCTAAAGAATCCGCCTCGGGAAACATAAACACTACCCGGGACCCGGCGGCTGGCGCCCAGCCGATAGTTCACCCTGAAGTTACGAAAGTCGTATCCGCCAATCGGTAGTGTGACACCGTCACTTATCGTGAATTCTTCGAACAGCGCCTCGTGTTTGTCTGACGCATCAATACTGAACCTATCAGTATTTTCAAACTCGATCTCAAATCGTGCACCCAGGTCACGGGACTCGAGGGTGCCGGTTGACTCGTTCGCAATGTAGTCAACATCTCCGCGGAACTGGAATCGACGGATCGTGCGGATTGACGTCGGCCTTGGCGTGAACTGCACTGACGCGCGGTTCTGTCGGAAGTCGTCCCGACGAACGAACCCAATTTCTGGGTTGAAGTTGTCGCCGACGACCAAGTGCGCATAGCTGAAGCCGTAGCGGTCACCCTCATTTCGGATGGTTCCCGCGTAACTTGTATCGCTTCCGGTGAGCCCAGGCGTTTTCGTTTGAGCGTAGTAGCCACCGAGGTTTAGGTTCTCGAAGAACGAGAAATTGACGTCAACGCCGTAGGACTGGCTGGCCCCATCGCCTTTGAGAGATTCCGAGCGGTTGGTGCCCATAAACCCGATGGAACTCCGGCGGAAAATATCGCGCCGAATACGCACCACCGAAAAGTTGGTCGCTTGGGCGCCAAGGCTGGTGTCTTCCGCGGTTTGGACGTTCAGTAGCCCCAGGGTGAACGCGCCGGCACGACCGGTTACCCGACTTCCCGCCCGGATCGGCACCTCGTTTCTACCACTGATACCGATCTGCCGGCTGAAGAAGAGGATAGGTGTATCGCTACCTCCGGGCGAACCACTCCATCGCCGGCCGGTCGAAGCGCCACCAAACGAGAAAATCCCCTGACCCTCAAGGAAGAATTCTCGCTTTTCCGGGAAGAACAGGCTAAACCGTGTCAGATTAACCTGTTCGTCGTCGTCCTCCACCTGGGCAAAGTCAGTGTTCACGGTGAAGTCGGCGGTTAAGCCCTGTGTCAGGCCGTACTTTCCGTCAAAACCGACATCACGTGAGAAATCGTTGACGATAGTGTTGCTGGAGTTACGGATGCCGGTGGTGCCGGAAATCGCGTAAGGCTTGAATTCGAGAGTGCGCGAAATCCCTGGTGTCTGGAGTCCAACCAGTGTTGCGGCCAGTGACAGCCGGAACTGCGCCATGTAATGAAGCGACCGTGGCATCGCTGTAATAAACGAGTCTTCATTCTTCCACTGCACACCGCGCCGGACGTTAATTCCCCATACCTGATCACGACCCGGGCCATAGCGGAGTGATTTAAACGGGATGACGGTTTCTACGGTCCACCCTTGGTCGAATCGCGAGGTTCGAACATCCCAGACGGTGTTCCAGTCAGAGTTGAGTTGACGCTCATCGCTGATGAGACCATCGCGCAATGCACCCAGCGGATTGGTCTGAAAAAAGTAGCCGTTGCGGCGGTCGTAGAATGTGTCGATCGTGAGCGTGAAGTTGTCATTTTGGCCGATCTTATTGCCGTCGCGGCGCATGTCGTTAGCGATCATTCGAGCGGGTTCGGAGTCCCAATTGCGGCCGGCCACATAGAGGTTGCGGTCGTCAAAGAAAATCCAGACCTCGGTCTTCTCGGTAGCAGGGACATTTTCCTGGGGTTCCTGCATGATGAAGTCAGAGATCGATTCGACTCGCGAGTAGATTGGCTCATCGAGGCGACCGTCGATCACAAGCTCCTCACCCACGCGAACGGCTCGAATGGTAACCCGCCCGTTCTCGTCCCTACTGACCACCCTCGGCGGTACTGGCGGAGCGGGTCCGTCGAACGTTCCTGGTAACTCCCCAGTGAACGTACCGTTTTCGTAGACACCTCGGGTGTCGTCTACTTGTTGCTGAGAAGTTTCAGACTGGTTTTCTGAAGCTGGTTGTTCGGCTGCTGCCGGGGTGCTCATCAGACATAGAATGAGGAGCGCTACCCTGGCCAGCCGGGGTGAATATGTTGTGATCGGAGTCGGGTAAAGCCACATGGTCTCAATGATTCTATCGTGTATTGTGAGTGAAACATACAGGGGTAATATCCATGGACAGCTTGTTACTTCTGGTTGGAGGCGTTGGTAGTGAGAAACAAGGTTCAAATATTTCGAAGCGAGAAAATTCGGTTATGCTGTTGGTCCAACAAGATAGCTACTTCCGAAAGGATGCGCCATGTTTCGCCTGCAAGGCATAAGTGTTGGTCGAGTTGCACTCATTGTGTCGGTGTTTTGGATAGGGTCGAGTGCCAACCTAGCGGCTCAAGGTGGCGACAACCCGCACGCGTCACTTGAAGATGTTGAGACTGGCGAGCGGCTGTTCCAGATACATTGCAGCCGATGCCACGGCATCGATGCGGAAGGCGACGATGGACCCAGCCTTCGCCGGGGCAGGTTCCGGAGAGCTCAGAGTGACGCTGGCTTATTTCGGGTGATTTCTGAGGGAGTAGCTGACACTGGAATGCCACCGATCTTCCGGCGTCGGACAGACGAGTCAGTGTGGCAGGTTGTTGCATACCTCCGTTCGATCAATCAACGTCCAGAGGATATTTTGCTCCCAGGTGATGCCGAGGTTGGCCAGCGTCTGTACGCAGGTGCAGGGAGGTGTACCACGTGTCACATGATCGCTGGTATGGGTAGTCTGCTAGGTCCTGACCTGACCTTTGTAGGCGACCGGCGTTCACCGGATGAGCTACGGGCTGACCTCCTTGAGCCCGACCATGAGGTGGCGCCGCGTTGGTGGTCAGTGCGCGTAACCTACGCCGACGGTCGGAAGCTTGAGGGCATCCGGATGAACGAGGACACCTATTCTTACCGGCTCCTCGACGCTGACGAGAAGCTGTGGTCAATCGCGAAGAGGGACCTCCGTGAGAGCCAGCGTATCGAAACCTCAACGATGCCGAGCTACGATGACCAGCTCACGGTATCTGAGGTTGATAACTTAGTTGCCTATCTATTTTCGCTACGAACCAGGGAGAGTGCACCATGAGACATCATGTGCCCATCGCGTTGTCTGTGTTCCTGCTGGTTGTTGCTGCTGGACGCGCATACGAGGCGCAGCAAGCAGATGGGTCCAATGGTCCGGTCCCCGCGTTCACACCGGTGAGCTATGAGCGTTTACTGCACTCGGATGATGAACCAGAGAACTGGCTGATGTACTCCGGCCAGTATAGTAGCCAACGCTTTAGTTACCTCGACCAGGTTACGGTGGCGAACGCCAATCGCCTTCGCGTTAAGTGGGTTTATCAGCTGCAAGACCTTGATCGTGCGGAAACGACACCACTGGTGGTTGACGGCATCATGTATGTCACAGAGTCGCCAAGCACGGTGATCGCGCTCGATGCACGGACTGGCCGCGTCTTTTGGCGATACGAACACGAGTTACCAGAAGACCTGAACTATTGCTGTGGCAGGAACAACCGTGGCGTGGCGGTAAGTGGTAGCCGGCTATTCATGAGCACGCTCGACGCACACCTCGTTGCACTCGATGCGCGAACTGGCAACATACTCTGGGATACCCAAGTTGCCGATGCGGCGATGGGCTATAGCAAGACCGCTGCGCCGCTGGTCGTCAAGGACAAGGTGATTACTGGCATAGCAGGTGGGGAGTTCGGTATCCGTGGCTTTCTTGATGCCTATGACCTTGAAACAGGTGAGCGCATCTGGCGTTTCTACACAATTCCTGGAGAAGGCGAGCCCGGTAACGAGACCTGGGCGAACGATTCTTGGAAAACCGGAGGGTCTCCGACTTGGATGACTGGCTCCTATGACCCCGAGCTCGACCTCGTCTATTGGGGCACCGGCAACCCTGGGCCAGACTGGAACGGTGAAGTTCGCCTCGGAGACAACCTATATTCAGATTCAGTACTTGCGCTCGATCCTGATACGGGCGAACTCGTCTGGCACTTCCAGTTCACACCGCACGACGTGCATGATTGGGATGCGACACAAATTCCGGTACTAGCTGACGTCGAGTTCGATGGCCGGATGCGCAAGCTGATGCTCTGGCCGAACCGGAACGCCTTCTTCTACGTGCTGGATCGTCAGACGGGCGAATTTCTCCGCGCCACGCCCTTCGGCAGGCAAACATGGGCTGAGAGGATTGGGGAAGATGGCCGCCCGATTCGCATCCCGAACATGTTTCCGAGCGCTGAAGGCACACTTGTCTCGCCACCGATTGAAGGGGCGGCTAACTGGTGGTCACCGAGTTTCAGCCCACGGACAGAGTTGCTATACGTGATGGCGTATGACAGCGAACAGATCTATTTCATCCGCGAGGACGAATATGTACCCGGTGAAAGCTTTACGGGCGGCGGCGGGCGGCGTCTGCATCCACGAGAAAAATATTACAGTGCAGTACGCGCCATCGTGCCTCAGACTGGAGAGATTCAGTGGGAGTACCCCGTCCAACCCCGGTCGTCTTCGGGCATACTCACGACTGCTAGCGACCTTCTCTTCGGTGGGACGGTCGATGGGTACTTCTTTGCGCTCGATGCACGCAACGGTGATGAGTTGTGGGTTATGAATGTCGGTGGCAGGATCCACGCTGGGCCGATGACTTATGCAACTGCCGGCGAGCAGCGCGTCACCGTCGCGGCTGGTAACACAATCTTTACATTCGGGTTGGAAGAGTGAAGAACCGCTGCCGCTGCTCAAAAGAGGCCTCCGTCTAGTCCGTTCAAGTCGGCGGCCAGTGATTTTGGCTCACGGCAATAATTTCTTTCCGACTGTTATGCGCGAGGAGAATCTGATGCTCTGTGCTTCTGTCCGTACGGTTCGAAGACTCAGCTTGGTGTGTGTTTTAAGCTTGGCCGTTGCTACGCCAGGTGTTTTGGCTCAGGACCAACGCAATGCTACTGGTGCGTACGGTGTGGTTGTGTCGCGCTCGGTCGAGGCAAGCGACGTCGGCGCGGAGATCCTCGAACAGGGGGGTAACGCGGTCGATGCAGCCATTGCGACAGGTTTTGCTTTGGCCGTGACATATCCCTCGGCCGGCAACATTGGCGGCGGTGGTTTTATGTTGGTCCACCCCAGTGATGGACGCGATCCTGCTTTTGTTGACTACCGTGAGAAGGCGCCGCTTACCTCCACAGCGGACATGTACATTGATGGAGGTTCTCGGAAGAACCACAGGTGGGTTGGGGTGCCAGGCACCGTCGCTGGCTTTGTCCTAGTGCACGAACAATTCGGCACCCTGCCGTGGAAGGATTTAGTGATGCCTTCAGTGCGGCTTGCCGAAGATGGATTTGTGTTGAAGAGCCTAGCCCAGGGTCTCAACCGAGCCGTAGAGCGATCCGAGAACGACGAATTCAAGAGGGTCTATGGCAAGGGGGGGGGCCAACCTTGGCAGGCCTCCGACCGCTTGGTTCTTTCCGACCTCGGCAGCACTTTGCGCCGCATTGCCAGATGGGGCAACGATGGCTTTTATGTAGGAGAGACAGCGGACCTGCTGGTTAGTGAGATGGTTCGGGGTGATGGTTACATTACTCAGAATGACTTGTCTAGTTACGCTGCCGTCATTCGCGAGCCGATTCGTACTACCTTTCGCGGCAATGAGATCTTTTCCGCGCCACCGCCTAGCTCAGGTGGAATTGCACTCACCATCATGCTCGGCATACTTGAGAATTTCGATTTGAAGTCGAAGGGCCGTTGGTCACCAGAGACCGTGCACTTAATTATCGAATCGATGCGTCGCGCCTACGCCGACCGTGCCCGGCACCTCGGCGACTCTGACTTCGTTGAAATCCCTGTTCACCTAACAACTAAAGGCTATGCCCGCGAGTTGGCCGCATCGATTGACCCTCGCCACGCCACCATGAGTGAGAAACTTGGTCCTAGGCTGACCGAGGTTGAAGAAAGCCAAGAAACTACGCACTACTCGGTGATCGACCGAACAGGCATGGCCGTGTCGAACACCTACACGCTAGAACAAGGCTATGGCTCTGGCGTGGTCGTAACAGGTGCTGGTTTTCTCCTCAACAATGAGATGGGTGACTTTAATCGGAATCCCGGGGTGACGAATCGGCAAGGGAGCATCGGCACGTCTGCTAACCTTATTGTGGCTGAAAAGCGCATGCTCAGTTCGATGACACCGACAATTGCCATCCGCGACGGTAAGGTTGTAATGGTGACTGGCAGCCCCGGTGGACGGACCATTATCAACACTGTTCTCAATGTTACGTTAAACATCCTTGAGTTTGAGATGAGCCTACGGGATGCCGTGGATGCCCCGCGCCTCAATATGCAATGGTTTCCTGACCGTGTTGGCTTCCAAGGCTTCGACGACCCTGAGTTTACTGACCTCGTGAAGCAATTGACCGTGATGGGACACCGTGTGGCCAGTGGTGGAGGCGGCGACGCCAACTCCATTCTTGTCAAGGACGGACTGTTCATCGGTGCTGCGGACAACCAGAATGGTGGTGCCTCCGCGGCGCGACGATAATGGAAGAACAAAAGAACGCGTGTTGATTCTTATGACTTTAGTTTAACGAAAGAGCGAAGACTGCATCAATTCAGGAGTACACAAGATGTCTGCTCACCTTGCCCTCCGTTCAGGCAACCCGGCACTTAGCGCCAACACCTTCACCGCAATTCCGCACGTAGTAGGCCAAGAAGTGATGACGATCGGTGGAACCGTCAACAAGACCGCAATGGCATTGGCCATCCTCTTCATTACAGCCACCTACGTTTGGGGACAGGGCACCGCCGGCACACTCCCCATGGGCCTGGTCTGGGGCGGCTTTATCGGTGGCTTTATCGTTGCAATGGTGACCGTCTTTAAGCACGCCTGGGCACCCTACACCACACCACTCTATGCGGCGTTCGAAGGGGCGGCGCTCGGAGGCATCTCGTTTATCTTCGAGCAGCAATATCCTGGGATTGTTAGCCAGGCGATCTTTCTTACGTTCGGCACACTCGGCGCACTTCTCGTGGCGTATCGTTCAGGAATCATTAAAGCTACCGAGAACTTTAAGTTGGGTGTAGCTGCTGCGACCGGTGGCATCTTCCTGGTGTATCTCCTTAGTTTCATCGTTGGGTTTTTCGGCGTTGAGGTGCCCCTGATCCATTCCAGTGGCACCTTTGGTATCCTCTTTAGCCTCTTTGTTGTCGTTATTGCGGCGTTAAATTTGGTGCTCGACTTCGACTTTATTGAGGAAGGTGCCGAGCGTGGTGCGCCAAAGTACATGGAGTGGTACGGCGCTTTCGGTCTTCTTGTCACCCTCATCTGGCTCTATCTAGAAATCCTCCGCCTCTTGGCCAAGTTACAGAGCAGGAGATAAGTGGCATAGGGGCTACATCGTCAGTTTTATTAGGCTCGATGGTTGATCTTTTGTACGTTGGCATTTGTAGGACTCCGCTCGCCGTTTCGAGTATGGTGTGAGGTGTGATCGGCCTCCCCGAACTACTGCTCATCGTCCTCATCATTCTGCTTGTTTTTGGTACTACCCGCCTGTCGCGTGCCGCCGAAACTACTAAGGCAGCCGTTAGGGTTGGTAAGAGGCGGTTCTGGGTCACGAACCCAGTGACGGGCGAGAAGGAACTAACCCTGATGACCGCCGAGAAGGAATTGGCCCTTGGGCAGCGAAGCGATGCTGAGGTTCGTCAAAAATGGGGTCTCTACGAAGATTCTCGCCTTCGGCAGTACGTCCAGGAAATTGGTCTCCGCGTGGCGCGTGCGTCGGAGCAGGCCAAGCTGTCTTGGCATTTTAGTATCGTTGACGATTCAGCGGTGAACGCCTTCGCGGCTCCTGGCGGCTACGTCTACATCACACGTGGCTTGCTTGCTTACTTAGGGACCGAGGCGGAACTAGCCGGAGTCCTCGCGCACGAGGTTGGTCATGTCAATGCACGCCACACCGCTAAGCGCTACACGCGCGAGCATGGGGCGCAGGCTGGCCTCTGGCTGGTCCGAGTCTTCTGGCCAGCGGCCCGGACTCTCAGTGGTTGGGCAGACAAGGGTCTTGACATGCTCTTTCTTAGGTACGGACGCGATGCCGAGTTGGAAGCCGACAGCCTCGCCTTGGGCTATATGGCCAAGTGTGGCTGGGATCCAGCGGGTTTGCCGGATGCACTCAGTACTCTCGGCCGCCTTGGGGATGCCCACGGCGAAAACAATATTCCCTGGCTTTCGACGCACCCGTCGTCGCCCGACCGGGTGGCTGCACTTGAAAACTTGATTACTCGCTTGAAGACACAGCAGGCCGATACGGGCCGTGACACGTATCGTCACTATATTGAGGGACTTTCTTTTGGTGCCGGGCCTTCAGGTCGGATTGGTTTTTATGTCGTGCGTGACGGTGATAGCTGGGAGGCGATTACTAAAGATGTCGGACGCGGAAAGGCTGACCCCAGAATACTCGCCATCTTGAATGGCTACCCCATGGGCAAACAGCCAAGAGCGGGGGAGGAAATTAAAGTGGTGTTGACTACATCGACCATGGCCCAGTAATGGAATCTTGATACAAGAAAACGGTCTGACGCGCAGTGCTACCACCCGTATTCCCGGATCACGGGTTTAGGCGTGTGACCTTCCAGCCGCTATCTTCGCGTTCGTATAACAAACGATCATGTAGCCGGTTTGCCCGACCTTGCCAGAACTCGATCCGTATCGGCCTGACGATATATCCACCCCAGAAGGGTGGCAACGGAACGTCTTGACCTTTAAATTTCTGGTCGAATTCCGTCGTTCTACGAACGAGCTGGTCATAGCTGTTGAGTGAGGCACTCTGCGTGGATGCCCAGGCACCGATCTGACTTCCGCGTGGGCGGGTTCGGAAATATTCGGTTGATTCCTCTTGGCTAGTACGTTCGACACTTCCTTCAATCCGTATCTGACGTTGCAACATGGTCCAGTAACAAATAAGCGCGGCACACGGATTTTCCTCGAGATCGCGGCATTTTCGACTGTCGTAGTTAGTGTAGAAAATGAAACCGCGGGTGTCGAAGCTCTTGAGAAGAACAATACGGGCTGAGGGAGCCCCGTCTTTTGAAGCTGTGGCGAGGGTCATTGCCTCGGGTAGGGCAACGCCAGAAGTCTTGGCGTGTTGGAACCACTCACCGAAGAGACGAAAAGGGTCAAGCCCAGCTTCTTTCTCAGTAAGACCGTGAGTAAGGCTCTTTATGCCTTGGCCGAGAGAGAACACGAGACGAAGTTTGGCGAGTAGCGACATAGGTGCAGCAACACGAAACCACCATTCTAGACCAAACTGAGCACATAGCCCTCGGTCTACCCACGATGGAACGAAATCCTGTGCGACCTGTTTGAGCGAGTGAATTTGAGACCGGTGGTGACAAAAAGGCAGCTGACGACCCCCGACCCTAGTGGATCGTCTTGCTAAAGACCAGCATGCAGGGGTCTATTTTTTCAATCCTGAATGCCGTAGCAGCGCTGCTGTGTCGGGCTCACGGCCCCGGAACGCAGTAAAGACCTCCATGGCGGGTTGACTACCTCCGAGGCTCAGTATGGTGTCACGAAATCTTCGACCGATTCTAGCGATGGCCTGTTCGTCGTCGAGCCCTGCTTCCTCAAAGGCGACGAATGCGTCTGCGCTCAGGACTTCGGCCCATTTGTAGGAAAAGTATCCTGCAGAGTAACCACCGGAAAATATGTGCGTGAAGCTGCAGAGGAATCGGTCCTCAGGGAGTGGTGGCAGGAGACTTGTCCTCGCGGCGATTCCTCGCTGTATATCGAACGCATCACGATCGCCATCGGGTTCGAAGGTGTGGTGTAAGGCTAGGTCGGTGAACCCGAAATGGAGTTGACGCAGCATGAGGCCGCCGGCGCGGTAGTTACGCGCTGCACAAATCTTGTCGTAAAGCGTGTCGGGAAGCGGTTCGCTGGTTTCGTAGTGTCCACTGAGGCCAAGCAGTGTCTTTCGGTGATAGCACCAATTTTCCATGAACTGGCTAGGCAACTCAACAGCGTCGTGTTCGATGTTGTGGATACCCGAGGCGAATCCGTAGTCCACCTGCGTCAGCATGTGCTGTAGTCCGTGGCCGAATTCGTGGAATAGTGTCTCGACCTCTCGGAACCGCATCAGCGACGGTTTTCCGTTCACGGGCGGGCTCTGGTTGCAGACCAAATACGCAACTGGCAGGCGTGGACCTCCATCAGGGTTGCTGAAGAGACGGCTGCGACCTATACACTCATCCATCCAGGCACCACCGCGTTTTTCGCCAGGCCGGCTGTAAGGATCAAGGTAAAAGGCTGCGAGCGGCTTTTTATCTTCACCGATCACCCGAAAGAAGCGCACGTCAGGGTGCCACACGGGTGCTTCGCCATCTGCTTCTTGAATTTCAACCCCGAAGAGCTGTTTGGCCAGTCCAAACATACCGTCGAGAACGCGGGGGAGGGGAAAGTACTGCCGAAGTTCTTCCTCGGAGAAGTCGTAACGCTGCTCTCGCAAACGTTCAGCCCAGAAAGGTAGGTCCCAGTGCGCCAGTGCTTCCGGGCAGGCCGTGGCTTTCGCCAAAAATTCTGGGTGTGCCTTGGCGAACTCGCTAAGGTCGTCAAGGTCCCGGTGGGCGGCATCGAATGACGCGACCCGTAATTCCTCGAGAAGCTTCTCGACCGCGTCGACACTCGCCGCCATTTTGGTTGCGATGCTCAGTTCGGCGTGGGTCGCGTAGCCGAGGAGATTCGCGGCCTCACGTCGCAGTTGCAGAATCCTATTGATAAGTGTCGCGTTGTCAAGGTCACCTTTGGAAGCTCGTGTGATGTAAGCCCGATACAGTTCCTCGCGCAGGTCGCGCCGCCGGCTGTGTTGTATGAATGGTTCAAAGCTTGGCTGGTCAAGCGTAATTCGCCAAGGCCCATCAACCGACGTGGCATTCGTTTCTCCAGCGTCCCGCGCCGATTGTGCCGCTAGTTGCAGTGCGCTATCTGGCAGGCCAGCAACTTCGTCGGCCTCCCGGAGCGTCTTTGAGAAGGCCTTAGTTGCGTCGAGCACATTATTCGAGAAACGCGTCGACAGTTCCGCTAACTCGGTTTGGATCTCGTTAAACCGTTCGCGTGCTCTGCCATTAAGTCCTACACCAGTGAGTTTCGCGTCGCGGATCAACAGCGTGACGATTCGTTGTTGACTACGATTGAGTCGGTTCCATTCGTCACCGTCACGCAGCGAGCATAAGGCATCGAAAATTGGTCGGCTTTGACTGATACGGACCGAAAAGCGAATGAGTTTTGGTTCAACCTCCGCGTACGCAATACGCAGCGCCTCGCTATTTGCCACACCAGTCAGGTGCGAAACCACCCTCCACTGGGCAGCCAATTCCTCATCGATCCGTTCGAGTGGCTCGACTAGGTCTGCCCAAGTTGGTTTTGATGCGCGTTCGAGTTCAAGTAGCTGGGTACTGAGTGTTGCTAGGAGCTTCTCTATGCCCGGCTCGACATGTTCAGGCTTAATGAGGTCAAAACGAGGCAACAGGGCCTCATCGAACAGTGGATTCGTCGGTTCGGGCATGCAACCAGAGACTTCGTTACGAAGAGGGTTCTTCCTGCGACAGCCTTCGGAAGTACTCCTCAATTAGGTCGCGGAAACCCGAGGGCACCTCGTCTGAGCCGGCGAGGAACAGTGGGTTAGTGTCCTCACCTTCGTTTTCGCGCCGTAACCGGTACTCGAACCGCTTCAGGTTTTCGTTGACGAAAGTCTGCAGTCTAGCGATTTCATCGGCGTCGGCGTAAATCCGTTGGTCATCGAACTCTCGCAGGGCTTGAATAACAGCATCGAGATCATCCACGGTAACGCCCTGCTGCTCGAGAAGTTGCCTGAGTTTTTGGGCATCCATTGCCTGTTCTCGATATTCACGGCTAAACTGTCGGACCT